>JBFZFE010000073.1:0-2501 GCA_041306525.1 Verrucomicrobiota bacterium
ACTGCCAGATCATGATGCGTTTGACGATGTGCTCGCGGACCCAGGCCGGGTCCTGGCAGAGGCGGCTGACCGCGTCCTGGCAGGCGTCACGCACGCCGAAGTTGTAGATGCCCGAGTAGCAATAACCGGTGTTGCGGTTCCACCAGCTCAGGATCGCGCCCTGGTACTTGAACCAGTAGTTGACGGTCATGTCCAGATCCGGATCGGGTGTGCGGATGGTCGGTGTCGCCACCACCTTGTTCCAGTAGGCGCGGCAGTTGGCCAGAGCTGCTTTGGCTTTGGGCACATCGGCATAGCGCGCCGCCAGCGCGGCCGGATCGCCGCCCGCGGCCTCCACCGCGCCGAGCACCACGGCGAACTCCACCGAGGCGCCGGGCTCGAGCTCGAAGCGGTGTTGCAGCGCCAGACAGGCATCGCGGCCGTCCTCGATCGAGCTGGCCAGTTCAGCGCGGTCCATGGCGACCGGGTTGGTCAAGTCGCGGTAGAGCCCGACGAACCGGTACCGGTTGCCTTCGTAACCGACCACCTCGGCCGAGCTGGCCATGAACGCCTCGTAGTCGAAGGAGATGTTGTTGGCATCGGCATCGTTGGCCTGCCAGCCGCCGAGGTATTTGACCCAAATCGTCGAACGCAGCGAGAGGATCTGGTTCTGGTAGCGCTGGCGATTGAACAGCAGGTAGAACTCCCGCCAGCTCGTGTCCTCGAACCAGTTGCCCAGCGCCATCTCGGCATAGGTCGTGGCGCGGATCGCGCGGCGGCGGTCGGTGGTGTTGGTCAGGCGCACCAGCCAGATCTCGCACGGATCGCCCACGTCCGACCCGCTGGCGCACTCCGCCTCCGGCATGGGGGTGAAATAGGTGATCTCGCTTTCGATCCCGTTCTGCCGGGCCGCGATGGTGTTGTAGCCCAGGCCGACCCGGCATTGCCAGGCCTCCAGTTGGCGCGTGGGCGGGTAGCCGTTGGCGCACCACCAGGCGCCGTCCTGCTCGTCGCGCAGGTAGAGAAACTTGCCCACCGTCTCGCGCGGCACCCCGTCGACATGCCAGCGGGTGATCCGGCCAACCGTCGGGTTCTTCAAGAAGGAATAGCCACCGCCCAGATGACTGGCCAGATAACACCAGTTGCCGTTGGACAAGACGTTCATCCAGGGCCGCGACAATAGCGGCTCGGTGATGATGAACTCCCGCCCATCCGCGGTGAAATGTCCGTAGCGTGTAGGTTTCATGACTGTGGGTTCCTTGATTTGTCGTTGGTTGACGGCAGCAATCTTGGCCCAGGGGCGTGACTCCCACAAGGGGCCGGTGCCGGCACGACCGCACCGTGGCGGCGCAGACAGTCGCGAATGTCGGCCAGCGCCAGCGCGTGCGGGGCGATCCTCGTGCGGGCCGCCTGGATCGCCGCCATGCCGCCAGCCGTGCCGGCGCCGACAACCGCGACGTCGTAAGTCTGATTCTCGATCACTGGTTCACTCGCTTGGACTGCCAAACACCAGTTTGCCGCGAGGGTTGCCGCACAAATAGCATAAATTGCTGTCGGTTTGGGGAGCGATCCCGCCCGGCGGACCGGGGTTCACCTGCCCGGCTCTGCGGCCAGGTACTCGTGCCAAAGGTCGCGCAGCCGATGCCACATCCAGTCGGGGATGTCGCCCGTCCGTTCGATGCCGCCGAGATGATACAGGGTCGGATGCCGAACCGCGGCTGGGCCTGCCTGAGGTTGCCGGCAACCGCAGCAGCCGCCAGCCGTCTTGGTTGTTGTCGATGTTCATGGGTGTTGCCTGAATTGTTGAGCCGTTGGATTGAGGATCATGGATGCAGCTCAGCCGGCGTGCAGACGGTCACGGCCAACTCGCTCAACTGCTATGTGTAAGCCGGTGTGCCCGCCGGTGTCACGAGGAAGTTGCGGCCCTGCGGATACCGGGCGCGGAACGCCTGGCGGGCTGTGACATCGATGGCGTTCACTTGGTCGCGCCGGTGCGCCAGGACAAACCCGCCGAGAGCGCCGTCCTCGACGTCGACTTGTTGCACGTAACCGGTGGCGCGGAGATCGTCGCAGGGCGCGTCGGTGAGCGGGACGGTTCGAGCACGTCAAAGGTGCGCGCCACCAGCAGGGCGGGCGTGGACGCGGTGTTCAGGTAAGCCAGCGCGCCCCGGCAATCGCTGACGTGGCTGGCGAGCTTGAAACTGCGGCCGCCGGCGACGGGGCAGCGCAGCCGGGGGCCAGTCGTCGTGTAAACCGGCTGCCCGGAAAACGGGCGCGGGACCGCGCCGTTTCTGACCGGCAGGATGACACAACCGCTTGGCTCTGCGGTCGTTTGCCGCTGTTCATTGCCGCACCGTTTCCCAGTGTGTCCTGGGCCAGGACCGTGCCGGTCGCGCCGATGGTGACGCGCGCCGTTGATCAGCGCCAGGCTGGCGTAGTTCGAGGGACTGGCCGATTGCTGCAAGGTGTAGGTCTGGCCGACGGTCAGCGAGTTGCTGGCGGCATTGTTGACCGTCAGGGTG
>JBFZFE010000074.1:0-6813 GCA_041306525.1 Verrucomicrobiota bacterium
AAAGCCGAGATCACGAGCCGCTTGTTTGATCTGCGCGGTCGATAGCACGACGCAACTTCTCAAATGCGGCGGTTTTGTCCAGACCGGTGATGTTGACGGTCAATTGGGCGAGGTGTTGATAGTGTGGGGCGCGCTCGGCAAAGAGCTCGCGGAAGTGGCGCTCGGGGTTTTGCGGGTCGAGGAACGGCGGCAAGCCGCGACGTTGGACGCGGGCGAAGCACTCGGCGACGTCCACTTCGAGATAGACGACCGTCCCCAACTCGGTCAGCAGATGGCTGACATCCTGGTTCAGGGCAGTGCGACCGCCGACGGCGATGACAGCGGTTTTGACGTGGTCTTTGAGTTGTTGGTGCAGGTGGCGAACGGCCCGGCTTTCCCATTCGGCGAAGGCGGCGGCGCCTTCACGGGCAAAGATTTCGCGCACGGACTCGCTCTTCCCGCTCTGGGTGGTGGCCAACTCCTCAATCACGCGGTCCAGATCATGGAAGGCACAATGCCAGTGCTGGGCCAAAGCCGCGCCGAGGGTGCTCTTCCCGCAGTGTTTCATGCCGATGAGCGTGATGACCATAGGCGCAACGACGGCCAGCTATTGGGTCCCGGTGGAGCGGGTCAGAATGGCTTCGTAATCGGCCACTTGGCCGCCCGCGAGGCAGCATTCAATCATTCGGCGGCCCAGCGGCAGCAGATCGGGATGGAGGAATTCGTTGAGGCATTGGTGGAAGAACCCGGTCAGCATGGCGGCGCCTTGGTCGTAGGCGGCGTCGCCAACTTCGGGTTGCAGGTTGGTCTGGAGAAACCAGCGAGTGATCGGGGCGCCTTCGACGGTGAGGTTCAGCAGCGTATAGCCCAACAAGGGGCAACGGGCAGGCTGGAGCTGGCCCGCTTTGAAGGGCGCATGGCCGCGGCGTGCGAGGTATTCGCGGGCAATCCATTGCGGCATGAAGCCGGTGCGCCAGGCACCGATGTGCTGGTTGGGGCAGATGATATAGGTCGTCTTGGGAGTGGCGACGATCTGTTTCAACAGGAGATTGGCTTGATCGACTTTTCGGCCGGTGGCGAACGGCCAGTACGAGCCGACGCCTTCACTGCTCATCTCCTCGGTCCCAACAATGCTCGGGTTGGAATGTCCGCGCGGGGCCACCAAGCGCCAGAGCCAGGCCAAGGCAGGCGGCAGGATATGCAGCAGCCCAAAAATGCCGTAGCTGGGACGTTCCCGTGTGCACGGGGGAGTGCGAATGCCGAGGCTGCGCACATCCACGGATACCGGTTCGTTGACGATGCCGGGGATGATATCGCGCGGGACGATCACGCGGGGATTGGGGCATGGCTTGGCGGGAGCGTCCTGGGTATGTTCCCAGAGCAGCGCCCGGCTGCCCGGCACCGCATCGATATTCAAGAACAGCAGCGGCCGTGGCGGGCAGACCGTCAGGGCTTCGAGGTGCGGATCGACGCCGTAATGGTCGATGTGATTGACTCGGACGAACCAACCGGTCTCGGCATCGGTCACGCGCAGTTGACCATCGGCGGATTGCAGGTTGGGATGGCACAGCGCCATGTCGTCGTTGACGGCATGGAGTTCGCACATGCGGGGAATCTGGAGGTGGCGTTCCTCACCCGTGACCAGATTGCGCCCCAACAGCAGGCGGCCATCCGGTTCGCGGTGCGCCAGTTCCAGCATTTCACTTTTGCCGCCGCCGCTGGCACCTTCGTGCAGGATGGTCAGGATGTTGTCGTAAGGAGTCACCACCTGCACCGTGGCGCAATGGGCCACGACCCAGCCCTGTTGCTCGGCGCGGTTGATCAGGGCGCCGTAGACGCCTTTCTTGGCACTGGGTCCTGGATAGAGGTTGTAGGAGAAGATCTCATGCAGCCCACCGGCGCGGGCGTGGACGACCATTTGTTTGCCATGGAAATGGGTGTGCCGAAACGGGGGCGCGACGTAGACGATCAACTCAGGGGCAAAATCCGCCGGGACGGTTGCCAGAGGGACAAACTCCTGCAAGAGCGCCAGACCAAACGCGAAGAAGCCCGCATTGGCGGGGGCGATCACCAAGGCATCCATGCCGAGCTGCTGGCCGCCCGCATGGAAGCCGAAGACAGCCAGCTCCTGTTGCTTGAGCCAGGCACAGGTCTGCTCCCGCAGATCGGCGAACTCCACGCCGTAACGGTCGCGGAATCGGGGCTTGTCGGTCGGCAGTTCGTCGGCGATCACCATGCAATCCGGGTCGCGACGGCGCATATAGGGCTCGACGTAATTGGCGACGATCCCATTGCGGACACGGACCACGGTCGTCTCCACCACGCGGCCCTTGCCGGGCACATCGTAGCTCACCTCAAACTGCTGCTGATCCGGACCGCCAACCGCAAAATCGACCAGTTCCGCCAAGGTTGCCGGTACCACCACCCGTGGGGCGGCACTTAGGATCTCCGCGGCGAGCGACGGTGGGTTGAGCTTCTGCCAGTCACAATTTGTATTTGCCATAAACCTTTCCCCGTGGAATTGGCCGCGTGTTCTAGCCGAACCCCCCGCAAAAGTAAACTGAAACAGCTCTGGCGACCGCTGATTTACGCCGCTGATTCGACCTCAGCGCCCAGTTGGCGCAGGCAATCGAGAAAAGCGGGAAAGGTCACCGTTGCTGCTTCCGCTGTTTCAATAGCAGTTTCGCCGCCGATGGCGGTGCCCGCAATGGCAAGCGCCATGACGATGCGATGATCGTCGTGACCATTCACCGCAGTGCCGGTGAGCGGGCGGCCTTCGATGGCCAGACCG
Source organism: Verrucomicrobiota bacterium (assembly GCA_041306525.1). Lineage (GTDB taxonomy): Bacteria > Verrucomicrobiota > Verrucomicrobiia > Palsa-1439 > Palsa-1439 > JBFZFE01. The sequence goes on from JBFZFE010000074.1 coordinate 2,771, forward strand.
TCCGGCAATTCCGTGACCTGCGCGCCGAGTTTGGAGAGTTCAAGGCGCATGGTCGCGATCCGGTCGGTTTCCTTGATGCGCGCATGGGCGACGTTGGCCAGCGTTGTCGTGCCTTCCGCAAAACACGCGAGCACCGCCATCATCGGCAGCGCATCGGGCGTGGCGTTGAGGTCGAGCCGGCAACCTTTGAGGTTACCGGTCCGCACGCGAATGCCGCCGTCGGCCAGCACTTCGAGACAGGCTCCCATCTGGCGCAGGTAATCGATCACGGCTTTGTCGCCCTGCGGATCGTTCAAGTCGAGTCCTTGGACGACCACGTCATTCCCGCCGATGGCCCCGGCACAGAGGAAAAAGGTCGCCGAGGAGAAATCGGCCGGAATCCGGCGACGGAACGGCCGGTAGGATTGACCGCCGCTGATCCGGTATTCTTGCAGGCCGGTATGATCGAGCTTGATTCCTTGCCGGCTGAGCCAATCAAGCGTCATCTCGACATAGGGACGCTCTTCCAGAACCGGGACGTGGATGATGGTCCGGCCGTCGGCCAGCGGACAGTTGATCAGGAGGCTGGTGAGATACTGACTCGACTGGCATTCGATGGTGGTTTCGCCGCCCTTCAAACGTCCCCGTACAACGATGGGCGGGCAACCGTTGCCGCGCGTTGACTGAGCCCACGCACCGAGGTCGTTCAAAGCGGAAATCAGCGCACCCGACGGGCGGCGGCGAATCTGGTGGTCGCCGGTAAAGACGGTGAAGCCTTTGCGGACAAGCGCAGCCGCGCCAAGGGCGATGTTGGTGGTTGTGCCGGAGTTGCCAACGTCGATGACATCTTCCGGCGCACGGAGTTCGCCGCCGGTGCCCTTGACGGTCCAGAGATCGGGTTGGCAATCGATTTCGGCACCGAGGGCGCGAAACGCGCGGACAGCCGAGCGGGCATCACCGGAGTCCAACGGGGCTTCAATTTCGCTTTGTCCACTGGCCAGCGCGGCAATGGCAATCGCCCGAATCGTGTGCGACTTCGAACCGGGGATGGCGACGTTGCCCTGTAGTCGGGATTGGCGGCAGACAAACTTCACGCGCGCCTGTTTATCACGCGTTGCGCAAAGGGGTCAAGGTCTGCATCAGTTCGCGCGCAGCGACTTGACCGGGAGCAATGGGTTGATCGAGAAAACCGTATGTCAGGCAGGACCCCAGCCGTGGAAATTCCTGCCGGGTGCGCGGTCCAAGCGGCCCCATGCCGAGAAGGCAGACCGATGCGGAACATTGTTCCGCGAAGAGGGCGCGCAAAATGGCCACATCGTCTTCGGTCGCCGTCAGCGTGGCAATTTTGACGACCGTTCCATAATTGGCGGCGGTGCGAATGACTTGCTGAAGAACCGGCAACGGTGGCGTCTTCTCGAAGTCGTGATACGAAATGATGAGCGGGCGCTGGTACCGGCAGGCCAGCGCGGAGACCACCGGCAGAAGTGGGCTGCGAAACTCGATGTCCACAGTGGTGACGTGTTTGAGCGCCTCCTCGAACAGCGGCAGACGATCGGAATCTTTCCGCGTCCATTTTCCTCCTTCATTGGCCAGACGGACGGTGGCGATTACCGGCTGCCCATTGGCCTCGATGCGGCTTGCTGATTGGAGCCAAACGTCGGCTTGTCCGGCAAGCAGATCAAACCGGAATTCAACCATGTCGCACAACCCGGCCGTGCTCATACGGGTTCCGTCTGCTGTCGAGACGGTGCCAACAACTTTCGGCGTCGCTCCGAGGAGGAGCGGACCAAAGCGCGTTTGTGGACGAATCAGCATGCCGGCAGCGTAGTCCAACGATGTCGGCGGCGAAAGTTTTTTCCATTGCGCGCCTAGGCAAAGGGGTTACAGTGCGAACACCATCCAGAGAAACCCAATGAAACTTTTACTCAATCAGTTGATTCAGCTTCAAGAACTTGACTTCGCATTAACGGAGGGGAAGGCCTCGACTCCCAAGCTTCCGCTCACCCAGTTGGAGGATTCGGTTGCAAAGAGCATAAAGAAGTTACCGGAAGAAATCGCCGAACGCTACCAGCGCCTGCGCAAGCGCTATCCGTTGGCAGTTGTCCCGGTAGTGGCGGGTGCGTGCGCCCCTTGCGGAATGGTGCTGCCGGTGGCCGTCGTCAATGGCGCCAAAGGCGGTGAAGAACTGCAAACTTGCCCTCATTGCGGCAGGTTTCTCTACTATCCCGGCACCTTGGCAAAGCAGCCGCGCAAGGCGTTGCAGCGTGATGAAGATCGCCCTGTGCCGGTCGGAATCGCTCGCTTTTCTGCCGCCAGCTTGATGCTGCCCAACTTGGCCGCAAACAACCGCGAGGAAGCCATCACCGAAATTGCGGAGACGCTCGCCAAGCAGGGCTACATCGAGAACGCTCAGGCTGTGACGGAACTAGCAATGCGACGCGAGGCGGTGATCAGTACCGCTGTCGAGCATGGACTGGCATTCCCGCATGTCCGCGATGTTGAAGGTGGCGGTTTGACCTTTGCTTTGGGAATGAAGGAGAAAGGGCTCAGTTTCGGCGCTCCAGACGAGAAACTGACTAAAATCATTTTTCTGATCGTGATCCCCACCCCAGCCACGGCCTTCTATCTTCGGCTGCTTGCCGGATTCGTGAAAACATTCTCCGAAGCCGATGCACGGAAAGAATTGCTCGGCTGTGAGAGTTCCGCGGCCATGTGGAAGTCCCTGACGAAGTTGACGCGCCAGACAATTCCTTAACCCCCCGGCTTGGGGAACGAAAAAGGCGTGTTGGATTCCTCCAACACGCCTTTTGAATTTACCCTGGCGGCGACCTACTCTCGCGCAAGCTATACAGGCACTACCATCGGCCCTGCAGCGTTTCACGGCCGTGTTCGGTATGGGAACGGGTGGGACCACTGCGGTAATGCCACCAGGAAATCTGGTGCGACATAAAGAACGTTATTCTCTGATAATTGCATACAGGAGCGGGCAACAACCACAAACTGAGTTGTCAAATCACATCTTCTCCCGTTAGGGAAAAGTTTAAGTGATCAAGCCTCACGGCTGATTAGTACCGGTCAGCTCACGTGTTGCCACGTTTACACACCCGGCCTATCAACGGGGTAGTCTTCCCCGAGCCTTCAGGGACCTTGCGGTCCGGCAGACGCAATCTTGGGAGGCGCTTGGCGCTTAGATGCTTTCAGCGCTTATCGTTTCCGCTCACAGCTACCCGGCGCTACTCTTGACAGAATAACCGGCATACTGGAGGAGCGTTGTTCCCGGTCCTCTCGTACTAAGGAACAAATCCCTCACGTCTGCTGCGCCCACAGTGGATAAGGACCGAACTGTCTCACGACGTTCTGAACCCAACTCGCGTACCACTTTAACCGGCGAACAGCCGGACCCTTGGGACCTTCTCCAGCCCCAGGATGTGATGAGTCGACATCGAGGTGCCAAACCGGTTCGTCGATGTGAACTCTTGGAACCGATAAGCCTGTTATCCCCAGCGTACCTTTTGTCCGATGAGCGACGGCAATTCCACTTTCAACCGCCGGATCACTCGGGCCTGCTTTCGCATCTGCTCGACTTGTAGGTCTCGCAGTGAGCCTGGCTTCTAGCCGTATCCTCAACGCATGATTGCCAACCATGCTGAGCCAAGCTTCGCACTCCTCCGTTACTCTTTGGGAGGAAACCGCCCCAGTCAAACTGACCCGCTGACACGGTCCCGCACCCGGATGACGGGTTGCGGTTAGAACCTTAATGAGCGAAAAGTGGTGTTTCATTGGCGCCTCCAGCGAACCCGAAAGCTCGCTCTCAAAGGCTTCCACCTACGCTACGTATCACACACCAAAGTCCAATATCAGCTTACAGTAAAGGTGCATGGGGTCTTTCCGTCCTACTGCGGGTATGCGGCATCTTCACCGCAACTACAGTTTCGCCGAGCCTCTCTCCGAGACAGTTGCTCTGTTGTTACAAGATTCGTGCAGGTCGGAACTTACCCGACAAGGAATTTCGCTACCTTAGGACCGTTATAGTTACGGCCGACATTCACGGGGACTTAGGTTCG
>JBFZFE010000075.1:0-2559 GCA_041306525.1 Verrucomicrobiota bacterium
AGGCCTTTGGCGGATTGCGCTACGGAGGGAAAGTCTCCGAGGACGTCTATTACCGGGCTTGGGTGAAATCGTTCCAGTGGGACGACTCCGGGTTGAGCAACCGCTCCTACGTCGGCGATGCCTGGTGGCAGACCCGCGGCGGCGCCCGGGTGGATTGGTATCCGCAGCAGGACGCCCACGCGCTCTTGCAGGCCGAAATCTATGGCGGACGCATGGACCAGACCGTGCGCAACAGCATCCCCACGCCGCCGTATGTAGTCATTCAGAGCGACCGTCCCCACAACGAAGGCGGCTCCGTCGTGGGCCGTTGGAAACGGGAATGGACCGACGATGCCGAGGTGATGTTGCAGAGCTATTACAACCATTACCGCCGCACCTCGGCCTACTTCAGTTCCGAGGGACACACCTTCGACGTGGAAGGCCAACACTGTTTTCCCTTGGGCAACCGCCAGGAGATCGTCTGGGGACTGAATTACCGGTTCTGGCAGGATGACGTCCAAGGCGGCCAAGCCATTTCGTTTCGCCCCGCCACCGCAGACCTGCACTTCTTCGGCGGCTTTCTGCGCAACGAAATCACCATCGTGCCTCGCAAACTCCAGCTCACCCTCGGGGCCCGACTGGAGCACAATAACTACTCCAATTGGGAATTCCAACCCGCCGCCCGCCTGGCTTGGACGCCCCAGCCGCAACAGACTTGGTGGGCCGCCGTTTCCCGCGCCGTCCGCACTCCCACCCGGGCGGACTGGGGCCTGCGCATCGAGCAGGACCCCATCAACCCGCCCGGTATCGTGCCGGTGGTCTATGGCCGTCCGGGACAAGATTCCGAATCGGTCATCGCCTATGAACTCGGTTGGCGTCTGCAACCGCACCCGAAGGTGACCAGCGATCTGGCGTTGTTCTATAACTTTTACGATGACCTTCGCAGCCTCGACCGGCGCGGCGTCGATTTCTCGACCACGCCTCCCGAACTGCGGATCGTGGCCGGTAACAATCTCGCTGGCGAAACCTACGGTGCCGAGTGGACCGGGCGTTGGCAGGCATTGCCGTGGTGGCGACTCGAGACGCAGTACACCTTGCTGCGAACCCACCTGCGCATCAGTCCCGATGGCAACGACCCCAATCGCGAGGAAAACGCTCCCCGCCACCAAGTCTCCTGCCGCTCCACCATGGACCTGCCCCGCGGCTGGGCCGTCGATGCCTGGCTGCGCTGGGTCGATTGCCTGCCGATGTACGATGTCCCGAGTTACTTCGCGCTCGACCTGCGCCTGGCTTGGATGCCGTCGCCGCGTTGGGAATTCGCCGTGGTGGGCCAGAACCTGCTCGACCCCGAGCACACGGAATTCCAGGGAACGTTCACCGTGCAAAGTACTGCCGTTCAACGCAGCGTTTACGGCAAGGTCACGTTCCGGTTCTGAGCCGCGCCGTCGCGCCGGCAACTACCACGCGCAAAGCGATTCGACGTAACCGGCGGAGCCGTCGCGGAGCCAGGCATCGAGTTGCGCCTGTTCCTTCAACTGTTGACCACGCAGACGCGGGACGACGAGGAACCGGCAATCCACTTCCGGCAACGCCGTCATGTCGCTCCAGAGCTTCTCGAACTGCGCGACCGGGAAGATGTCCTCCTGACCGTGACCCCAACGTTTCTTCACATCCTTGAGCGTGATGTAAGTCGGCATCTTGGCGGCGACATTGCGAATCGCGCCCCCGACCTTACCGGCATCGGCCAGCTCTGACCGGGTGAGACCGAACACTGCGAGCAGCTTCTCGACGTCAATCCACGTCGTCATCGAGTTGTAGTAACGCAGCCGGAACTCATCTTCCTCGCGCGGCATCGCCAAGCCTTCGACCAACCGGACGCGACCGTTCACGCGCGCCAAGCCGCCGCCGCGATCTTCGAGTCGCCGCCGAATCACCTCGAAACTCAGACACGCCCCGCTCTCGATGTGACGCCCCAGCAACGCCGGGTCGAGATGGGCACCGGCGGTGTCGATGTTGTGCAGCATGAGCCAACGGACGTTCGGCAATTGCGCCAGCGTGCCGTTGCGCAACAGGTTCGCGAACTCATACCAGTGCCCGACCGGATGGAGACATTGCGACGGCACGTTGTCGGTGTAATCGCTGGCCTCACCGGCACTGCGCGCCCAACCGATCAACGCCGCGTGCAGGCTCTCGATGACTTTCTGCTTCTGTTCGTCGAGCAACTGGTGCGGCATTTCCTCCCACGCAAACCGCAGGTCGCGTTCCATCGGCACCATTCGCAAACCGATGGCGCGCCCTGGCGACAAAATCACCGGCAACCCCGCCGCCGCGATCTGTTGATGCGTCAGGTAGCTGGTCGTGACGATCACCGGCAACGCCGGCGCGATGCGCCGCGCCTTCGCCAGATGCACTTCCAGAAAACTGCGATGTTGGCCGCCAAGTTTGCAGAACGGATGCAACGCCTTCACCACGCCCGCGCCCTGCGTCCAACGACTGCCCACGCCCGCCGCGAGCACGACCACCGCCGCTTCGCCGAGCGCGGCGAGCCCGCGTTGCCGGTCGGCGTCGGACAAGTCGGAC
>JBFZFE010000076.1:0-3497 GCA_041306525.1 Verrucomicrobiota bacterium
CAAGTGCACCAACTGGAGCTTCCCGACATGGCCTATACCCTCGACGATTTCAAACACGACACCTGGCGCCTGATGATCGAAGACGTCGTCCATTTCACCCCGGCGGAACGCCCGGCCCTCCTGGCGCGGATGGATGCCGAGGACCGCTTGCGCGGCCTGCCGCCCGAGGACCGCCTGCGCGGCCTGCCGCCCGATGAGATCCTGCGCCTAATAGATCCCGACGTCATTAAAGCCTGGCTCAAGCGTGCTATCCTCGCATGAAGCCGGTTTTCTTAACCTCTGCGTAACCAGAGACGTGCCCATGCCAATGATGCTGATATCCCCGCGGCCCGGAGCGATCTCGTGAACGTTTCAGCCATCCAATACGTTGCCGACCAGCATGGACAAACCACCGGCGTCTTCATCCCCATCGACCTCTGGCGGAAAATCCAGGAGCAGCTAGCGGCCAACGATCCAGCGGGGCAACCCACCGCATGGGAAGTCCTGGACAGCCTTGCCGGGAGCATCGCCGCGCCCGCGGACTGGGCGGCGAATGCGCTTTTGCGTGGAGTTGCGACAGCGGCTCGGCGATCAAAAAATCGATGTCGTGGTCGGTGATCGGTCGCAATCCTCGATTCAAAGTCACGCGCACCACACGGGAGAACCGGTATGAGAAGGCTGGCGGAGTTGCTTCAGGAGTGCGACCTGCATCTCCAGGCACTGCGGGAAGCGATGGGGCGCTGTCCCCAACCGCTGACGGAGGCTCATTTCGCGCGCCGTCATGCCGAGTTGATCGCGGCCCTGGACCAGTTTGCCTACCGTTTCACCAATCTTCAGGACGTGATGAGCGCCAAAGTATTTCGGCAATATGCCCTGGAGGTCCTCCATGAGCCGGTGGAGTCGGCGCCGACTATCGATATCCTCAATCTCCTGGAGCGTTACGGCCTGCTGCCGTCGGTAGTGCGTTGGCAAGAGATCCGGGAAATCCGCAATCAAATTACCCATGAGTACCAGCTCAGTCCGGCTGAGCTGGTGGTGACGCTGCGGATCGCCTTTGACATGGTGGCGGAGATGGCGGCGGTGATCACGTCATTGCGCCAGCCGCGCACTGTTTAGAATGGCTCCCTCCCCCCTTGCGGGGGAGGGTTGGGGCGAGGGGTCTAAACGATCCCAGTTTAGATGAGCAATCCGCCCGTGTTTGAGGCCTATAGCCGCTATTACGACGCCGTCGCCCGGCTTTCAGTGCCTGGCTGGCGATATCCGCACCGTGCAACTGGGCTGCACCTTCGACGCAGTGCTATCGCTCTTTCATGTGGTCAGCTATCAGATCGGCAACGCGGACGTGCAGGCGGTGGACGTGAGCACGTCCTGGCCGACGGTGCGTAGCGGTCCATGGGCATGAGCAGCGGCCCCTATGACGCACTTCCTGGATGACAGCAAAAGTGAAAAAACTCATAAATACAGTAGCTAAGGGTGGCCTCAAGGTTAAGATAAAAGCTCTTATCTTAACCAGGCGTCGCTAATGATAGCTACAGTGCCCTGGGGGTTTTACGGTCGGCAGCAGGAACTCGCCCAGCTTCGCGGCATCCTGGCGCGTGACCGCTGGTTTTTCGTGCAACTTGCCGGTCGTCGGCGCATTGGCAAGACATCCTTGATCCAGCAGGCATTGAACCAGACCGGGCGGGACTTACGGCTGTACATCCAGATCCCCGATTCGGACCCGACAGGCGTTTTAGCCGCCTGTAACGACTATTTGCAGACATTTGGCCTTGAGCAACGGGTCAGCAGCATGGGTGGTCTGGCCCAATTGATCGCCAAGCTTGCAACCCAAGGCTATGTCATTGCGTTGGATGAGTTTCAATATTTCAACCGTAAGCCTCTGTTCGATTTTTGCTCGCTGCTGCAAGCCGAGGTCGATCAACTGTCCGCGCGGGCGGATCAGGTGAAGGGCGGCTTGATTGTGCTCGGGTCCCTGTACGCCGAGATGTCCGCATTGCTCGAAGATCGCGTCGCCCCCCTATTCAACCGCACCACCGACACACTCACGCTCGACCATCTTGACATTTCATCCCTGCTTGAATTACTCACAATCCATGCCGACGCCAACCCCGAGCGGTTGCTTTTCCTCTGGAACCTGTTCGAAGGCGTGCCGAAATTCTATCGTGATGCCTATGAACAGGATGTGATCGGGGCGGACCGTGCTACCTTGTTGAGGGCGCTGTTTTTCAGCAGTTCATCGCCGCTGCGGGGCGAAGCCGATAACTGGTTTCTGCGCGAGTTCCGTGGTCGCTACGATATGCTGTTGCAATATATCGCGAGGCATCCGGGTTGTGACAACGCCAGTATCGTGGCGGCCATCTCCAATCTCTCGCGGGATGAAGGTAAGCAGGCCGGTGGTTACCTCAAGGTGCTGACGGAGCGGTATCGCATGATTGAGCGGCGCCTGCCCATCTTCGCCAAGCCCCAGGCCCGCAGTGGTCGCTATTACATTTGCGACAATTTCCTCAGGAGCTGGCTGGCGGCCCTGCAGCGACCGGTGTCGGCGATTCACTTCAGTCCCGAGGCACAGCTCATCGACCAGGCTGACCTTTTGCTCGCCGAGGCGGAAGGGGCAGCGTTGGAGGAACTTGCCGGGCGGCTATACGAAGAGACCAGTCGCAAAGGTGTTGCGGAGTTTCCGCTTTCCGCGCGCATCAAGGGTTACTGGGACCGCGCTGGCGTTGAAATCGACCTGGTGGCGGTGAGCGAATCCACGAAACGCATCCGCTTTGGCACTTGCAAACGCAATCCCGCAAAACTGCTTGCCAGCCTGCCGCAGTTGAAGGCAAATGTGGCTGTGTTTCTGAAGCAACACCGGACATACGAGACCTGGACAGTCGAATACTGCGCCATTGCGCCGCGGATTTCGGCAGCGCTTCGCTCGGAATTGCGCTCGGCCAACGTGATAAGCCAACCGCTGACTGACCTTCTGGCCCCCCTGGCCTCTGTCTGAACCTTCTGGAGGCCGGCGACGTTATGCTGCTTGCCACATGTGGCCACGGCTTCGAGGTGCTGGAGGAGATCGAGATGATCGAGGTAAAGCAAGACCCTACGCCGGCGCGGCGGAGACGCTAAGGCACTGTTTAGACTGGCTCCCCCTCTTTGCGGGGGAGGGTTGGGGCGAGGGGTCTAAACGATCCCAGTTTAGATGAGCAATCCGCCCGTGTTTGAGGCCTATGGCCGCTATTACGACCTGCTCCGCACCATCGGCGAGACCGTCCGCACCACCGCCAGCCGTCTGGCGGCCGAGCTGCAGGTGGGCCTCGGTGACCACCACCGCGCGCCTGTTTCGCCGACCCATCGACGCGGCTTGGATCGCGGCACTGGAGATCGACCCGATGTTCCGGGCCGGTAGTCGGATTGGGCGGCCTTCGGCGCCCCCCCGCCAACCAGACCCTTAAATCCCCGTGGCTTGGCCGTGTCTCGTACGCGGCTGAAGCCACGTACACCATGCCCCAGGAGTCCGTGGCTTGCGCCGC
>JBFZFE010000077.1:0-2632 GCA_041306525.1 Verrucomicrobiota bacterium
AGGGTGCTGCCGATGTTCGTTCAGCCACCCGGTGATGGTGGCCCAATACTCCGGATAATCGCGCTGGCAAAAGGCGAGCAGAGGTTCGCGCGCCATTTGATCCGGCGTGATGCGCTGCCGGTTCGCGAATGGATGCTTTCGATTTACGGCCAGCTTCCAGGTCGTGCGCACAAGGGGTGTCCACTTCACGCCGCGTGTCTTGGTATCGCTCGCGACGGTGAGGATGATATCGAGCTTGTTGCTTTCGAGTTCAGCCAGCATCTCGCCGGTGGAGAGATCGAATAACTCCACTTTCGCATCGGGGTGCGCCTGCGTGAAGTTCTCCACCGCGACGGACAGGATGCCGCTGGCCAGCGAGGGTGCGTAGCCAACCCGCAACCGGACGCCTCGACCCGCGCCGCGGACTCGCTCCAGCACTTGATCGGCGTGTTGAAGAAGTTCGCGGGCTTCGCGCAGCAGACCCTCTCCGACGGGCGTGAGGTGGACGGAATGTGCGCGTCGCTCCAATAGACACTGGCCGATTTCATTTTCCAAAGCCTTGATCTGTCGGCTCAAGGCCGGCTGTGTCAGAAAGATTTTCTTCGCGGCGGTGCTGATGTTGCCGGTCTCGGCCACGGCCACGAAGTAACGCAATTGTCGGAGTTCCATGTGCGCCAGCATAACCAAATGGCAGGCTCAGGCCAAGAACTTGGCATTATCCGGAATCCGGCAAAGCCGGCATGCTTTCGTCATGAAAACCAGAGCGACTGAGTTGAACCTCCGACGGGCAGACGAACGCGGTCACGCCGATCATGGCTGGCTGAAGTCGAATCACACCTTCTCTTTCGCCGATTATTACGACCCGGCGCACATGGGCTTCCGCTCGTTGCGCGTCATCAATGATGACCGTGTCGCGCCCGGCCAGGGCTTCGGCACGCACCCGCATCGGGACATGGAGATTTTCAGCTATGTGCTGGAAGGCGCACTGGAACATAAGGACAGCCTCGGCAATGGTCGCGTGCTCAAACCGGGCCAGATTCAACTCATGAGCGCCGGCCAGGGCGTGACTCACAGCGAGTTCAATCCATCACCGAGCGAGCCGCTCCATTTTCTGCAAATCTGGATTCAACCCCGCGCCCGCGGGCTTACACCCGGTTACACCGAGTGGCTTCCGAAACCCGAACACGCCGACGCGCCCAAGGTGCTCGTCATCTCGACCGACGGTCGCGACGGTTCGGCGACGATTCATCAGGACGCGGACATCTATCGCATCCGACTGAAGGCTGGCCAAACCGTCACGCATGATCTGAAGGCGGGTCGGGGTGCGTGGCTGCAAATTGCCGAAGGCGCGTTGACGCTTAACGGCGTCGATTTGCAGACGGGCGATGCCGCGAGCACCGAGCAAGCCGGGAGATTGACCCTCACCGCCACCCAGCCAACCGAAGCCATTCTTTTCGATCTCAACTGAACCGCGAACAGAACAACGACCAACAACACAAACAACAAACCAACACACACTGCCATGAACCAATACCACAAACTCTACACGCCACAGGACACCGCCATCGTCTTCATCGACCACCAGCCCCAGATGCTCTTCGGCGTGGCCAATGCCGACCGCGCCACGCTGATTAACAACGTGACGCTCCTCGCCAAAGTCGCGAAGGAGTTCAACGTCCCCGCCGTCCTCACCGCCGTCGAGACCGAATCATTCAGCGGCTACATCTGGCCACAGTTGCTCGACGTTTTCCCCGGCCAGCCCGTCATTGAACGCAGTTCCATGAACTCGTGGGATGACGCTGGTTTTCGCAAAGCCATCGAAGCCACCGGCAAGAAGAACATCATCATGACCGGCCTGTGGACCGAGGTGTGCGTGACCTGGCCGACCCTCGAGATGCTCGGCGCGGGCTATAACATCTACGTCGTCGAAGATTGCTGTGGCGCGACTTCACCCGCCGCGCAAGAGGCCGCGTTGTCCCGCATGGTGCAAGCGGGCGCAGTCCGTGTGACGACCATCGCGGCCCTGCTCGAATGGCAGCGCGACTGGAAAAACAAGGAACACTACAACGCGCTCATGGGCATCCTCAAACAACAGGGCGGCGCATACGGGGTGGGCGTCGAATACGCCTACACGATGGTTCATCACGCGCCGCAATCCGCACAGCAACCGCAGATTGTGCCGAAGGCGGCAGCGCACTGAGCATAACCAAGCGAGCCGGCGTGTTGGGCGCAAGCATGCTCACGCCGCCGCCCGGTTCGGACTCCCGCGAGTTCGGCATCCTGCGCACGTTTGCCAACGAGAAGGAGCGCGATGCGTTCTATGAATCGCCGATGTTCAAGGCGTGGGAGGAGCGGGCCAGAACCCTGGCGGAAGGTGAGCCGGAGTATCGGCAACTGCACGGACTGGAAGCGTGGTTTCGCTCCCCACACATCCCGCCGCCGCGATGGAAAATGGCGACGGCGACACTGCTGGGTGTTTATCCGGTCAGTCTCCTGATTGGCATCGTGCTCTCCGGGACGCTGAAGACATTACCACTGGCGCTAAACCTGTTGGTGGTCTCCGCCATTATCGTGAGCCTGCTCACCTGGGTCGTGATGCCGTTTGTTACTCGACTGCTCCACGGCTGGCTAAACCCACCCTCCCAAAAGAAAT
>JBFZFE010000078.1:0-3501 GCA_041306525.1 Verrucomicrobiota bacterium
AGCAGCGCGGCAATGCGTTTGGCACCTTCGGTCGGGCCAAGGTGCTTGAGGTAACGCTGTTCCGCGCTGCTGAACGAGAAAATCACCTGCCTGGTGTTCACGCGGAACCTGAACCCGCCAGCGTACATCCGGGAAGCTTGCGACAAGGCGAACGTGCCGCTGTTTCGCAGTAAGATGCTGACCCTGCGATTTCTCAACGCGGCAACCATCACGCTCGAATTCGAGTTCGCCCCGCAAGTCAGCGAGCACGGCTCGATGATGGATATCCTCGGCATCGGCGTCCTTGTTCGGGGCGAGAGCGGCGTCGGCAAGAGCGAAAGCGTCCTGGCGTTGCTGGAGCGCGGTTATTCTTTGGTCAGTGATGACGTCACCCGGTTTCGGCTTGTCGAAGGCCGGGAGTTGATCGGCACCTCGCCCGAGACAACGCGCTATCACATGGAGGTGCGGGGACTGGGGATCATCAACGTGCCCGCCATGTTTGGTGTTGCCAGCGTGCGCCCCGAGAAGCGACTCGATATCATTGTCACGCTGGCCGAGTGGGACAAGGTGACCGAGGTGGACCGCATCGGCATTGACCAGCAACAGTACACGATTCTGGGCATCCCCCTGCCACACATCATCATCCCCGTCCGTCCCGGGCGTGACTTGGCGCGGCTTATCGAGGTGGCTGCGTTGGACCAGAAGTTGAAGAGCCTCGGCCACAACGCCGCCCGCGAGTTCAATGAGCGGCTGATTGAACGCATGCGCATACCGAACCGCTGATCATGAACGACTCCAACCAATCCAAGAAGACCTGCACAGTCGTCAACAAACTCGGCATCCACGCCCGACCGGCAGCGTTGTTTGTCAAAGTGGCCAACAAGTTCCATAGTAACATTTTGGTGGAGAAGGATGGCGAGGAAGTCAATGGCAAGAGCATCATGGGGTTGATGATGCTGGCCGCCGCACAGGGCTCCAAGCTGACCGTCTCCGCCAAGGGCACCGATGCTGCTGCCGCCGTGAACGAGCTTGAGCAATTGTTTGTGAACAAGTTCAATGAGGATTGATGTCCGCACCGACTGACAAGACAACTGGCAACGAGCGCGTTTTCCAAGGGATTGGCGTTTCCCCTGGCGTCGCGCGCGGCAAGATTCTTGTCTACCGCATGGCCGAGGAGGCGGTGCCCGAGTACGAGGTCACCCCCGACCGGGTGCCGCAGGAAATCGCGCGCTTTGAGCAGGCGCTCGTCGCCACGCGCCAACAGCTTCATCAACTGCAGGAACGAATCGCCGCCGGTGTTGGTTCCTCCGCTCCCTCCAGCATCCTCGATGTGGCCCTGTCCATCACGGAAGACCCCGCCCTCATCGAGCCAGTGACCAGCCGACTCGCCACGGAACGCCGCAACGTCGAGCACATTTTCCACAGCGTCGCGCACAAATACATCAAGACCCTGTCCGAGTTGCCCGACGAATACCTGCGGGAACGCGCTGTCGATGTCCAGGACGTCACGCACCGCATCCTGCGCAACATGCTGGGCCGCTCGCATCCAGCCCTCAGTGAGTTGCCCCCCGGCACGATCGTGGTGGCATATGATCTTTCTCCTTCCGACACCTCGTCGCTTGATCGCCATAACGTGGTCGGTTTCGCCACCGATGTCGGCAGCCACACCTCGCACACTGCCATCGTCGCCCGGTCGATGAACCTGCCGGCGGTCGTCGGCCTGCGCGACCTCAGTTCGCACGTCCATGATGGTGAGACAGCCATCCTCGATGGCTACAGCGGCACGCTGGTCGTCGACCCGAGCGAGCAAACGCTTTTCGTCTACGGGCAATTGGAGGTGAAGCGTCACTCCGTCGAGGAACGACTGGCTCGCTTGCGCGAATCACCCGCGCAGACCCTCGATGGTCACCGCGTCCAACTCGCCGGCAACATCGAGTTGCCCGAGGACATCCCGGCTCTCCAGGCGGTCGGGGCGGAAGGCGTCGGTTTGTTCCGCACCGAATTCCTCTACCTGAACCGTCATGACTTCCCCACCGAGCAGGAACAGTACGAGAAATACCTGCAAGTCGCGCGCGCCATGAAACCGCACCCGGTAATCATCCGGACGCTGGACCTCGGGGGTGACAAGTTCCGCAGCGAAGACACCACGCCGCAGGAGGTCAATCCGTTCCTCGGTTTCCGTGCCATCCGGTTCTGCCTCGCCAATGTGGACATCTTCACCGCTCAGTTACGCGCCATTCTCCGCGCCAGTGCCGAAGGCAATGTCCTGCTCATGTACCCCATGATCAGCGGCGTCAATGAGGTCATTCGCGCCAACGAGATCCTCGATCAGGTCAAGGCCGACCTCCGCCGCGAGGGCCTGCCCTTCGATGAGAACATCGAAGTCGGCGCCATGATCGAGATCCCCTCCGCGGCGTTGACGGCGGAAACCATCGCGCAGGAAGTCGATTTCTTCAGCATCGGCTCCAACGACTTGATCCAGTACACCATGGCCGTGGACCGGGTGAACGAGCGCGTCGCCAACCTCTACGAGCCAACCCACCCCGCCATTTTGCGTCTCCTGCGCAACATCGTCGAAAGCGGCCACAACAACGGCATCTGGGTCGGCGTCTGCGGCGAGATTGCCGGCGATCCGCTCTATGCGCCTTTGCTGGTCGGCATGGGCGTGGATGAACTCAGCGTCGGCGCCTCCAGTCTCCCGCGCGTCAAGGAAGTCATCCGCCGCATCACCCACACCGAGGCGCAGGAATTGGCCGCCGCCGCGCTCCACGTCAACCGCAGCCGGGAAGTTCTCGGCATGCTCACCTCGTTGCTCGACCGCATTGACCCCGATGTCCGCGGCTGATGCCTGCCGGCCGTTTGCGCGAACGCGCTGCGAGGAGTAGCCTTTCCCGGCAGTTATGAAGTTGATAATGGCAGTTGCTTGGCTGGCCTTGGTCACAGGCGCTTGCGCGGACACGATTGTGACCCGTGCGGGTGAGAACTTGGTCGGCGATATCATCGAGGAGTCTGATTCCGCCGTCGCCATCCGCATCACGAATGGAAGTGGGACCATCATCCACACTCGCGTGGTGCCCCGCGCCGAGGTTGTCACGGTAACGATTGAACCTTCCGCCCTGAAACAGGAACGCGCCGCCCACGAGGCGTTGCGGCGATTTCAGCTGAATTCGGATCAAGAACTTGCGCCAGCCAGTTACCAACAAGGCATTGCGGCGTTCACCTCTTTCTTAACGCAGCACCCGGACGGCGCCCAGGCCCAGGATGTCCGCCGCCGCCTCACCGAGTGGCGATTTGAACTGGCACAAGTCGAACAGGGACTGGCGAAGTTCCGCGGCAAATGGCTGTCGCCCGCGCAGAAGCAACGCGCCGTTGCCGACGCGCACCAAGCAGCCGTCCTCGCGACCGGCCGCCAGGAACTCCTGGCGCTGAAACGTCGCTTGGGCCAACTCGAAGCACAGCATGACCTGTTGGCCAAAGGCTTGGCTGAGACCGCTGACAGCCTGAACGCGACGGAATCTGCCC
>JBFZFE010000079.1:0-2637 GCA_041306525.1 Verrucomicrobiota bacterium
TCAAGCGATCACGCGACCGCGATGACGCTCTTGATTCCGACGCGGGAAAGAACGGCGTCGCGGGCGTCATCCAGAACCACACGGGCTGTGATCATGGCGTTAACGGCGGCAGGGAATCGCTTGACGAACGATGCCAGGTCCTGCACCCCCTCCTCAAAAGCGGCGCGGCCCGCGTTGACGGTGCCGCAGATGACCTGGTTATTGAGCACGAGGTTACGCATGATCCGTTCGGCATCGATCTCGATCGGTGCCAGTATTCCCGGGACACCGGTGAAGATGAAGACCCCGTTCACCCCGAGCACGCTCAGAACCTCGAAGGAGACCTTGGCTGCGCCAGTGGCCTCATACACCAGGCTGATGTTGCCCACCAGCTGTGCCAGTTCTGCAGGTGAGTGCCCCGCCGAGGACACAAACCGGGCCCCGATGGCGGAAGCGATCTTCACATTCGGGCTGTCCGCGCTGTCCCTGGAGTACACCCATGTGTGAACGCCGCGATTGACCAATTTCATCGCGCCCAACAGCCCGATTGGCCCCGCTCCAAGAACGACTGCCCGGAGGTTGCCGGGATCATTCTTGAGTTCGCCAGGCAACCGTGCCGCCAGGGCGCGAACCTGCTCCGCAGCCTTTTCGGCCACCGTCAGCGGTTCCAGCAGGACCGCCACCTCGCGCAGCTCCTTCGGCACCTTGACCATGTACCGCTGGTCGTCAACGACGAACTCGGTCATGTACCCGTGCGCCCCCTTGATGCCCCGCTCCGTAAAATCGCCGGTAATGCAAAAATCCGGGCGGCCGCGGCGGCACGGTGCGCAGCGGTCGTGAGGGCAGGGACGGCGGACCATCGGCACCGCCAGGTCGCCGGGCGCCAAGCCGGTGACGCCACTCCCGACCTCCGTGACTTCGCCCAGCGCTTCATGCCCAATCACCAAGTGCGGGCAGTTCGCTGGCGGCGTGCCGTACTGGAACGACGTGATCTCACGGTCTGTCCCGCAGATCCCCGCCTCCAGGATGCGCAGTTTGACTTCGGTCGGTCCCGCGACCACCGGCTCGGGCGTGTCGATCAGGCGAACCTCACGACTCGAAGGGAATACGGCGAGCGATTTCATGGTAGCTCCTTACTATTAACCAACTGCGGCCCCACAATGTCTTCGTGAATCCGGCCGCATGCCTTGACCTGCGCTACGACGCCCCCGAACTGCCGATGCCTTGGAAGTCGCCGACTTGAGCGCACTCGCGATCCTCATTGTCGAGAAAACTGCGCTGGATCGCGCGATGCAGCAAGCTCAGTTCTTGCTGCAACACCGCCTTCCGGCCTTCTGGCATCACGTGCAGCAAATGTGCGAGCATGGCCTGGAGCCGGCGCGCAACCTGGATGTTGCTGGCGCCGTAGTGGCGGATTTCCGTGATGGCCAGGCTGACGAAATCGGTCCAGTCCGGAGTTCCGTAGCACAGGCGCAGCCGGTCCTGGGCATCGCGAATCTGACCGGCATCCAGGCGGCGTTTGCCGACATCCATCAAAAGGTGGTGGATTTGGTCCAACGCCAAAACGGCCGTCGTCGGATCGTTGATGGCCGGCGAGAGCGCCTTGTTGGCGATATCCACCAGAATGCGGAATGCGAATCGCGGATCCTGCTCCATGGTGCGCTCGGCGCCAATCGCAACACGGGCGCGCAAATCGCCGGCGCCGACAGGGCCACCGCTGCCTCGCACACGAAATAACGGATCGCCGCGGGCGACGAAATCCCCGACTTGCGGAACCAATTCGATCACCACGTCAGCACGTTCGGCCATGGCCGCCAGGCCGCCCCGATCGATCGCCAACACGACGCCCGAGACCCCTCGGTGCTCGATCACAACCACGTCCGCATCCGGGTCAGCGGACCAACCCGGCTGCTCTTCGGCAGGATCGAATGGCTCGGGGTAGACGCTCTCCACGACCCTGCGGCCTTCCTCGGCGACTCGATGGAGCACCGCAATCGGCCGCAACGAACCGCCCAGCCACTGCACAAACGAAAAGAAACCGGCAAGGCACGCCAGGTTGCAGCCGATGGCAACGGCAATGGTCAACTGGGGCGTCGTCTCTTCGATTCTGGCCGAGGCCGCGATGGTGTACGTGTACGCAAAAGTGAAGACGCTGAGGACCCATTTGAGACGCCGGTCCGCGAACACCGGGGCGATGACGCGCGGCGTCAACTGGGCGCTGGCCAATTGCACGACGATCAACAGCGACGATACGACGAAGACAACGAAGGTCAGCATCGATGCAGTGAACGCTCCCGTGATGGCACGTGCGCCCTCCGGCGTGAAGTTGAACCAGGTCCAGCCGGTAGCGCGATCGAGCAAGCGAACCAAGGGCGCGGCGACGATGGCAAGAGCGATGGCCAGCACGGGCAAGAGCCAGAGCGACCGGCGCCCCGTCCGTTTCAGTTGATAGCGTTGCAGCCAAGTCATGCGGGGATATCCTCTTTTCCTGCGATCCAGGCTAGTGCGTTGTCCAGGCTTAGTTTTCGGGTAGCCGCACTCGCCAGAATGCGGGATTCCCGCGGTCTGGCGACCGCGGCTACCCCAAGATTTAGATTGGACAACGCACTAGCCGATCCGCTGATTGGACTTCAGCAACTCGGTCGTCTCGGGAAGCTT
>JBFZFE010000080.1:0-12686 GCA_041306525.1 Verrucomicrobiota bacterium
TCCACAGGCCAAGCGGGGACAGGCGCTTGGATACCAAGATCAACCTCACCCTGTGGGTGAGCCTTTTCAGACTGCGCAACTGAGAGCATGCCCAACTACACCAAGGACTTGGACCAAACAACAATCTTTTCCATCCCCGCTTTTAGGATAAATCAATTCTGCGGCATTCTGCAGGTTTTTGCAGTCTCCAAAAACAAACAGCGCAGACTTGGGGTGATATTTTGTCACGTTTTGTCACGCCTCCGGTGTCTCAAATGTCCCCATGCCGGTACTTGCTCGTTGTGCTTGGCCGTGTTCACAAAGCTTCTCACAGCGTTCTGCACACGGTGATGTTCTGGAACAGCAAACAAAAGCACACTGGAACTCCTCCCAACTCCTACAACCGATCATCGAGGTTGGGGTCCCGCTTGATGCGCCAGTGCCCGGAGAATCGCGTCCAACACGTCATCGAGACCTTTGCCGACGTCTTCGGCCAGGAACCGCAGAATCCGGTATCCGTTTTCCTGCAACATGATGTCCTTGCGGCGGTCGCGCCGATACGCTTCCACACTCTCCAAGTGCTGTGCCCCATCCAATTCGATCACAACCCGCGCCGCCGCGCAGAGCAGATCCACCTCCATCCGACCGCAGCCGTCAAATGGAATCGGTAATTCGGCGTTCAATTGAAACTTGCCGGTGGTTGCGGGTAACGATTCCAAGCGCCGGTAAAGGAATGCTTCGGTGGCACTGCGCGCCCGTTGCACGCCGTCGCCGGTAAGTGTGATCGGACGCGCCGCGCCCACGAACAAGCGCGCCAAAGGCATATCAACGCCGTCCCGCACCAACCGGCGCACGCTGGCGGCGTAATCCTGTTTCCACGACGGATCCACCGGCAACGGCACTTCCGTCGGCCACCCCGGCACCGCGCTGGCCGGCAACAGGATCCGGTAACCAACGGCTTCGTAACCCCGGCAACGCCGGTCAAACATTCGCGCCAGCATCGGCACGTCCAAGTCGGCGTAATCATACACCTGCACTTCACGTTTGCCCTCATGGACCCGATGCAATCGTCCGACGTACTGGGCAATCGTGCCACGCCAAGAGACCGGCAAGGTCAGGAACAGCGTGTCGAGCCGCGCATCATCAAATCCCTCCCCCAGATACCGGCCCGTGGCCAGCACGACGCGGCCGGCATCGGCCGGAATGTTCACCAACTGATCGGCAACGGCTTGGATTTGTTTCTTGCCCATTCCGCCACGCAGGACGACGAGATGCTGAACCCGCGGTCGCAACAATTCGATCAGACGTTCCAGATGTTCATTGCGCTCGGTGAGCACGACCGGGGAACGGCCTTGACCGACCGCGGCCACAACTTGCTCGCAAATCAACTGACTGCGACGCTCGTCGGCGATGAGTTCATCGTACAGCGATTGAAACGCGGCGCGCCGGTCGGGTGAGTCTGGGCGCTGGGGACGAAATCCGGTCGGACGAACGAGCACGGTGTGCTCGAATGGACGGGCCGCGGCCTGCACTTTGGCGTCCACCACGTGGCGCACCGGGCCGCATTGCATAAAGATGATTGGCTGGTGCCCATCCTTGCGGGTCACAGTGGCCGACAGCCCGGTGATGTATTTCGCTTTTGCACGCCGTGCCACCTGCTCGAAGCTGTGTGCTGATAGATGATGACATTCGTCCACGACCAAGTGGCCGTATTCGCTCACCAAATCATTGACGACGCCTTTGCGTACGAGGCTTTGGATGACGGCCACATCGAGTTGGCCGGTGGGTTTCTTTCGTCCACCGCCGATCTGACCAATTGACTTTGCCGGCACCCCCAAGAAAGTCGAGAGTCGTTCGATCCATTGGGCTTGGAGCTGACGACGGTGAACCAGCACAAGCGTGTTGACGTTCCGCTGCGCAATCAACCAGGCTGCCAGCACGGTCTTTCCAAACGCGGTGGTCGCGGCCAGCACACCCGTGTCGTGGGCGAGCATCTTGTCGGCGGCGAGTTGTTGCTCGGGCCGAAGTTGTCCGTGGAATGTCAGCCCCAACGGCTTGCCCGAATTGCGTTCGTCCCGGATCGCCGGCTTGATTTTCAGACTCTTCAGCAGAGCGCACACTTCCACGAAGCATCCGCGCGGGAGTCCGAGATGCGTTCCGTGATCCTCCGCGCAACCGATGATGCGCGGCTTGTCGTGGGTCGGCAGCCGCATGGCTTGGGCACGGTAAAACTCTGGATTCTGGAACGCCGCGAGGCGAATCAACCGGTTCTTCAGCGCTGGGGGCATTCCGTCCTTGGGCAAATAGAGTTCGTTGCCCAGAACGATGTCCATCTGCTCCGGTAGGGGACCGGTCAACGGCGGCGCTGAACGTTGTCGCGATGGCGGCAACGTCCAAGGCAGCGCCGGCTCTTCGTCCGCGAGTTCCAAGCGGACGCCCACGATCCGGCCATGCGTCTCGGCTTCCCGCACGATGACCTCGACGGTGGGGCGGTTGATCTTCTTCAACTGGCCCAGAAATGACCACTGGTCGGGATACGGAACAAAGTGCTCATCCACAAACAAACTGTTGCCGCTGGCGCGTGGACGGCGCTGCAGCGGCAAGGCGATCAGATTGCCAAATCCTCCCAGCGGCAGGGTGTCCTGGTTGGGGAAGAACCGATCATAAGAATCCAGACCAAGGTCCGGTCTATTTTCCATCGTTTCGGTAAGCAGATGCGCACCCAGTTTGCGCGCCAGAACGGCGGGAATGGCCTCGTTGAAGAACAACCACACATGGCCGCCCTTACCGGAACGGGAACGTTCGAGCGCCGCCGGCAGGTTCAGTTGCTGACAGGTCTGGAGAAAAGCGCTGGCGTCCTGCTGCCAAGTGCCTTTGTCAAAATCAACCGCGAGGAAAAAACAGGCTTCATCCAGCAACATCGGATAGATACCGGCCACGAAGTCACGCCCCTGTTCATCACGACCGGTGAGATGTTGGCGGATCACCTCATCGGTCATCGGCAGGAGCTTGCGGTGAGGACAATGGGCGCACTTGACGCGCGGCTTCTCGCAAAGACCGCGCACCCACTCGTTGGCGCAGACGGGTGCATAACCCGATTTACCGGTCCGCCGACTCTCGAACCGTCGCGGGTACACGTCGTCCCGCCCCCGAAACAATGAACGGAACAAGACAATCTTGTCCTCAGGAGCTGAGTGAAGATCCACGAGTGGCACCGTTACAAGCAGAACCACGGCAATGCTGTGACGCCTTCGCAAAGCTCCATCGGGCGTGAACAGCGACAGATAAGGTATGCTTGGTCAGCTTTCTTGGGATGCTCGCTCAGGAATGTTCGCAGGTGGCGGGCATCCGATCGGCTGGGCTTCTCCGTCCATTTCACTTCGACCGGGATCAGCTTGCCAGCATGCTCGATGATGAAATCAATCTCCATCCCATCCCGCGTCCGCAGGTAATGCAGTTGACCACCACCCAAGTATTGCAGACGTTTCCAGAGTTCGATTCCAACCCATTGCTCGAAGAACACGCCGGGATTGACTTTCACGATCTCCGGCGACGCCTCCAGACCGGCGGCCCCGTGTCGTACGCCCAAATCAAAGAACAGGAATTTTGAAGTCGACAGTAGGTTCTTACGCTTGCTGCCAGAATAAGCCGGTACTTGAAACCCGATGAACATGTCTTGCAGCAGTTGATAGTGCGACTTCACCGTGGGCTGTGACAGTCCTGTTTCCTGAGCGATGGCGGCATAATTCAGAATCTGCCCCGATTCGCTGGCGGCCAACTGCAGAAATCGCACAAACGCTCCCCAGTCTTTCACCAGCGCCTCCCGGCGAATCTCCTCCTCCAAGTGCACCAACGCGAACGATTTCAGCAATGTGGGCCGGTCCTGTTCCTCGCTGTCCACTACGCCTGGCAGCGATCCGTAAGCCAGTCGCGATTCCAGGTCCCATGCGGGAAACGGTTTTGCCGGTGCCGTCTCACCAGGCCACTCAAACGGCAACGGCGATTCCGCATAGCCGATCTTCGGCGCTGTGGCCGGATGCTCCATCAGGGTCAATGGATACAAGTGATGCAGAAAGCTCCGGCCGGGCAATAGATTTGCCCCGGTCATTCGCAGTTTGCGCGCCGAACTTCCACACAACACGAAACGCCAGCGCCGTTTGTCCTTGTCGTAGAGATGCTGAACCGCGTCAAAGATTGACGGGACAGTCTGAGCCTCGTCCACGAACACATACTGGCCTTGTTGATCGGACGGCATCTTCCGGCACATGGAGGCAAAAGCACCAGGTTCGGCCAGATGCCGTGATCGTTCGGCTGGATCGGACAAATCCAGCACCACCGTCTCCGGCGGCAGCAGCGCATTTAGTAGAGTTGTCTTCCCGGTCTGACGTGCCCCAAAAATCAAGTGCACGAAGGGACGGGCCAGCTTCTCTCGTAGGTGAGTTGCATACCATCGATCATACATATGGAGGAAAATAGCACAGCATTCCGAGTAGTGCACCTTATAAAGCGAGCGTATATGTAAGCCATTATTACGCTAGGTGACATTCAAGCTGAGACAGTCTCTCGCGTCATCAACTGTCACGGATTCGTCTGCTACTCGGAGGAATAGCACGAGTTTATTCTGACGGAGAAGGAAGTAAGCAACTGATTACAAGAGACATGTAATCTCATATCAGCCTTATAGTGGAGGTGGGGTTTCGGCCTGCCTCCTCATATTGCATGACTACCTGAACACCAATGTGTTTGGTGGAGGCGGTGTGAGTTGAACCCACGTCCTCTGCAAAGCCAATGTGAGCGACTACATGCTTATCCTGCCATTGAGTCTCGCCCACGGAACTGCCGACAGGCAGGCCATCCCGTGCGCCAGCCTCCAGTTTTAGTCTCGCCCGCGAACCTGAAGACAACATCCGCGAGCCAGCCTGCTGGTGTCGTTCCGACCCCGCTAGCAGGTGTCACAGGCGGAACGTCGCAGACAATTAAGCTGCGAGAGCCATTTCTTCGTTGGCTTTTGTGTTTTTTGTCCGGTGTTTAACGAGGCCTCCGAACCACCTCGGCATGCCACTCGCACCCACTTCACAAAGTCGAGACCGTTTCGCCCCCTCCAAAGTAATTGTGCGACGCGCAGCAATATAGGGAGATCGCCGGCAAAAGCAAGCGGCCGATTTCCATGTCGCGCGCCGGCGGGAAAGCCGGTATCGTGTCGCCATGAAAAAGCTTTTCCGCATCGCGCTCTGGGTGGCGGCGTTGCTGTTCGCGGTGCAGTTGGTCCTTGCTATGGCGGGCCCCCCGGCATCGCTGACCGATTGGCTGCGCGGCAAAGGCTTGGAGCCGAGTGAAACCCCGCGCACCATTGTGGTGCTGGGTGGTGGCGGAATGCCGAGCGACTCGACGTTGCTGCGGCTTTATCGCGCGGCGGAGTACGGACACGGCTTTACCGGCGCGGCTTTCGTCGTTGCGTTACCGGCGGATGGGGACCCGAACACGAGCGGGGTGGGGCGGATGCGCGATGAGTTGGTGTTGCGGGGGATTCCGAGTGAGCGGATTCGTCTGGAGACGGAAGGTCGCTCCACGCATGAGCAGGCTGTGAAGACACGGGCACTGCTGGGGGACGAGTTTGCCAACGCGCCGCTGGTGGTGGTGAGTTCGGGTTATCACGTCCGCCGGGCGGTGCAAAGCTACCGGGCGGCGGGGTTTGGCAACGTGGGTGGCTTGGCGGCAACCAACAAGGACAACGAAGCGCATCCCGGCCTGTTCGCGTGGTTGCGCTACGGATTATGGGGCAATTTGGCCGCGCAAGCAGAGATCATGCGCGAACTGCTTGCGCTGGCTGCTTACAAGCTCCGCGGCTGGGCTTGAGGCCGCAAGAACCAACCCCTTCCTTGTGGGCAGTCGGGTTCGCTGCGTCAGTTTGTCTGGGCTTTGTTGGCGCGATCGAGTGCCGCTCTGGCGGCGCTGCGCACTGACGGTTCGTGATCCTCCAGCAACGTCGTTAATACTCGGTCCACGGCGGGGTCATTGTAGCTTCCCAGGACCTGTGCGGCCCGGTAGCGATCGTTTGTCTGGCCTGCCTGCGCCGTATTCAACAAGTAAGGCAATACCGAGCGGTCGCCCAGCTTGGCGAGTGCCATGGCCAGACCAAGTTGCCAGCGCGGGTTGCCCATCGCCGAGGCCTTGACCAACGTGTCGCGGCTTGCCGGTGTCGCAAGCTGCCAAAGGGCACGTTCCACGGTGTCCCGATAGACCGGGTCATTGATGTTCAGCATGGGAATGAGCCAGCGGATCGCGCGCGGATCTTGGCGTTGCGCGAACGCGTTGATGGCGGCGAGCCGAACCGGGCTGTTGTCGTCGTGGAGAAGCCGGTAAAGCTGGCGCGCCGAGGAGCAATGAGGCCGCAGCCCCATCGCCGTCGCGGCATAGCGGCGGACGTTGGGATTGGGGTCGTTCAATGCCGGTTCCAGCGTGCGGCAAGCAACGGGAAACTTGCTCTCGGCCAGCAACTTGGCAGCACCGGTGCGGATAACGGGATCGGGATGATCGAGTGCCTCGGCAATGGCTGGGTCACCGGCGGGCAGAGCATGGAGCGCGGCAAGCGCCTGTTCATGTCGTTCCAGGCGGAGGGCGACCATCACCCGCAAACGCCGCAGGCGCAGTGAATCAGGGTGCTGGAGCAAGCAGACATCAAGAGCTTCGGCAGCAGCCAGCGGCTGGTCGGATTCCAGTAAAGCGTCAACCGCACGCGCGGCTGCCACATCGGGCTTGCTGCCACAGCCCGTGAGCGGCCAGCTCAATACCAAAAGAAGAAGACCGAGTGCGGCGCAGCGGCGTGCGGCAATTCTGGTGGGTTCCAAAAACATCGCACCTCTCATTGCGAGGAATGCGCGCAGGTCAAGTGCGAAGCGGGAGGGGTTCAAAGATTGACACCCCCAAACACCACTCGTACAGTGCCCCAGACTATGGCAGGCAAGCAGGTGGGCAACCCAATTTCCCCGTCAACCTCGCAGAGTTCGGATCTGTTGCGGTTGTTGGAACCAATCAGTGCCGATTTGGTGGCTGTGGAACAGCTTCTGGCGGCGCAAGTCACTGAATTCGAGCCGGCCATTCGCACTCAGATTCAGTATCTCCTTACCGGTTCAGGCAAACGGTTGCGGCCTGCGCTGACGTTGCTGGCGGGGGGCGCGACCGGCGGGGTGAACCACCACCACGTCACGATGGGGGTGATCATGGAGTTGATTCACCTCGCGACCTTGGTGCACGACGATATCTTGGATGAAGCCGAGCTGCGCCACAACCAAGCAACACCCAATGCCCGTTGGGGCAACGAGATCAGCGTCCTGCTGGGCGACTGCCTGTTTGCGCGGGCGCTTCACCTGACAGCCGGTTACTCGACGACCGACATCTGCCGCCGTGTGAGCGCGGCGACGGGCGAGGTCTGCGCAGGCGAAATTCTCCAGACGCAACGTCGATTCGACCTCGATCTGACCGTGCCGCAGTACCTGGATATCATCTACAAGAAGACCGGGGCGCTGTTTGCCGCGAGCTGCGAGTTGGGGGCTATTTTGAACGATTCTCCCCCCGTGGTTGTCAAACTGTTCCAAAGGTTTGGCGGCAGGCTGGGAATTGCTTATCAGATCTTCGATGACTGCATCGACATCTTCGGTCAGGAGAGTCACGCAGGGAAATCATTGGGAACCGACGTGAAAAAGGGGAAATTAACTTTGCCGTTTTTGTTGCTGCTCAACAACGCCGAGGGAGATCGACGGCGTGAGTTGGGAGAGATGATCTTTGCCGGTACGCCCGCCGCGCGTCGCGAACTGGTGGGGCTGGCCTTCCAGACGGGTACCGTCAGTGAATCTCTGCTGGCCATTGAACGTCATGTCGCCGAGGCCGAAGCTTGTTTATCCGACCTGCCGGGCAACAGCCATACGCAGACGCTTTCCGCGTTGGTCGGTTTCATTGCCACCAAAAGCCGCTTATTGTTACAGCAGGGAGTCGCTGCATGACGACATTCGCCAAGATCGCCAACCGTTTTCGTGGTCAGCCAAAGGAAGCTGTCGCGACGCCACCGGCTCGGCACGCTGACGAGTTTGCCGCCGACCGCCAGCACGAGGAAGACGAAGCGCTCGTGGCCCGCACACAACGCGGCGAACGTTCGGCCTACGACGTGCTTGTGGATCGTTACAAAGAGCGCCTCTACGCGACCGTTTATCACATGACCGGCAATCATGAGGATGCCAACGACCTGGTTCAGGACGCTTTCGTCAAAGCCTACCGGAGCATCAACAGTTTCCGCGGCCAATCGAGCTTCTACACCTGGGTTTACCGGATCGCGGTCAACCGCACCATCAACTTCATCAAGCGTCGCAAAGACCGTCATCATTACAGCTTGAACGACGCCGATAACGGCATCGAGTCCGATCCCGATTACGTCGAGCTGATGTCCCACGTCACGCCGCGGCGCGAAGCCGGACTTAACGAGCTACAGGAAAAGTTGAACGCTGCCCTTCAGAAATTGTCTCAACCACACAGAGCGGTTGTCATCATGCACGATGTCCAAGGCATGACGCATACCGACATCGCCAAGGTGATGAACTGCTCGGAAGGAACAGTGCGGTCGCGGCTTTTCTATGCGCGGCAGCAACTGCAAAGTTTGTTGAGCGAATATCTCTGACGGACATGGACTGCAAGAAGGTACAACGAATGTGGCACGACCTCGCCGATGGTCGGTTGCCGGCCGAAACAGCGGCTGCGTTGCAGCGACACGTCGCCGAGTGCAGTGATTGCCGCGTTGCCCGCCAGCGTGCCGACAAATTGCAGCAACTCTTCACGATCAAACGTCACGAGCGTCCCCCCGAAGCCTACTTCGCCAATTTCGTTGCTGATTTCCATCAGCGGCTCGAAGCCGAAGAAGCAAAAGCCACTTGGCTCCAGCGCGTCCTTGAACCGGTAACCTTCGATACTCCCGCTTGGCGGTATGGATTATCTGCCGCCGCGGCGGCCAGTGTTTTGGTTGCAGCCGGTCTTTACTGGGATTGGACCGAACGGGAGCAGATTGTCGTGAACCGCTCCTTACCGGCTGCCACGCAGATGGTGGCGACGACCTCAAACGAGCCCGTTATGGCGCTGATTTCCTCACCCGCCGAGCAACCGCCACTGGCGAGCGGCGTCGTTCTCGCGCCGGCGGCTCCCAATGCGGCGACGCCGCCGCGTTACGTGCTGGATCGGATCACCATCACCCCGGCCAGTTATGAACCCGGCAGCGTTCGTTTCTAGTCTCGGTTTGGCGCTGGCGGTTCTGTTTGTCAGGCCCGTTCGGGCTGGCAGTTTGCTGGAGAGCATGGATCAGGAGGTCTCCGCCCATTATCAGAAAGCCAAGGATGCCATCGTCAAAGTCCATGCCCAGTACGCCGCCAGCTTTGCCGGGTATCCGCTGGCCGCCGCCCACCGGGTCGGCACCGGTTTCTTTGTCGATGCCGAAGGGCGCCTCATCACCTCCGCCTCAGTTGTGGACGGCACCACCAATTGCTGGGTGGAATGGCGCGGCGAGAACTTGCCGGCCAAGCTGCTGGGCCGTGACCCGCTGACCAACCTCGCGCTCTTGCAGGTCGCCCAACGAACCCCTTTCCTCACGGCCGGTAACTCCGCTGACCTGCGCGTCGGCTCGATGGTCATCGCCATCGGTTTTCCGTATGATCGCCCGAGCGAACCGAGCGTCGGGTTTGTCAGCGGGTTCGACATCAAATGCGGGGCGCATTCCTTTGTGACGAGTCACTTTCGCGCAGGTTGCCGGCTGCGGCCGGGGCAGGGCGGTGGACCGGTCTTGAACGCGCGGGGCGAGGTGGTCGGCATTGCCGTCGCCGCGCATCAGGATGACCAGTGTTACGTGCTGCCGATGAACGCGGCCAAGAAAATCGTCGCCGACCTGCGCGACCATGGTGCTCCGCAATACGGCTGGATCGGGTTGAGCGTGACGGAGCGGCCGCTGGCGGCCATCAGCAATGCGCCCCAGTGGCAGGTGTTCGTGGAACAGGTTTACTCCAACACCCCCGCCGCCGCGGCCGGCTTTCAGAACCGGGACGTGCTGCTGACGATCCATACCAACGCCGTCGGGCGCGCTGCTGATCTGCTCAACACGATGTTTCACCACAACAGCGGCGACAAACTAGCTTTCACAGTGCTGCGAAAGGGCGCCACGCAGGAAGTGCGGTTGGTGGTCGGTACCCGGCCGGCGGAACCCGCATTGCCGCCGCCTCCGTTGACGGCCACTCCCGCGCTGAAGATGCTGCCGGTGACCACCTCGCCGGGCAAGTGACTGGTAGGGACGGCCCGCCGTGCCGTCCGCTGCCGTGTCCCATCTCCGGACGGACGCCGCGGCGCGGCGTCCCTACCAAATGCAGAGGGCTTGGCCGGTTGGCCAAGCCCTCTGGTGATGGTGAATTCTGGCGCTTACTTCTTTGCGATGGCCACGCGGACTGCGTCGAGGTGACCGGCGCTGCCCAAGATGTCATTCTTGTGGGCGATCATCTTGGCGTATTCCTCGATGAACGGCACGCCCACGTCGCGCAGGTCGAACTTCTCGGGCTTGTCGCGGAAGAACTCGCGATGCACACGGGTCCAGACCAGGCGACCGTCGGTGTCGATGTTGACCTTGCAGACGCCCATCTTGGCGGCGGGCAGGAACTGGTCTTCCGGCACGCCACTGGAATCCTTGATCTTGCCGCCCGCGGCATTGATGCGGTCGACTTCCTCCTTCGGCACGCTGCTGCTGCCGTGCATGACCATCGGGAAGCCGGGGAGCAATTGCTGGATCTTCTCGATGACGTCAAAGTGCAGGCCGAACTTCTTGCCGGGTTCCGCCTTGAACTTGAACGCGCCATGGCTGGTGCCGATGGCCACTGCGAGCGAGTCGCAGCCGGTGCGTTGGACGAATTCCTTGGCCTCGTCGGGATCGGTCAGCTTGACGCTGCCGACGATGTCTTCCTCGACGCCACCGAGCTGGCCGAGTTCGGCTTCGACGCTGACACCCTTGGCGTGCGCGGCGTCCACAACGCGCTTGGTGATGGCGATGTTTTCCTCGAAATCGTGATGGCTGGCATCGATCATGACCGAGCTGTAGAAGCCCGACTTGATGCAGTCGTAGCAATTTTCCTCGTCACCATGGTCGAGGTGAACGGCAAAAACCGCCTCGGGATAAACCTGCTCGGCGGCGCGAATCATGCCTTCGAGAAAGCGTTTGTCACTGTACTTGCGCGCGCCCCGGCTGATCTGGATGATGAACGGGGCCTTGCTGGCGATGCAACCTTTGAACAGGCCGACGGTCTGTTCGAGATTGTTGATGTTGTAGGCGCCAATGGCGTACTTGCCATAGGCTTGCTTAAATAATTCCGCGGTGGTGACGATCATTTTGTTCTCCTGGTTACGGGGTGCTCCTTGGGCGCGCGACAGTACCGAAGCCCACCAAACACGTCAAACTCGATTTTGGCCGCGCCCCGGCGTATCCTCCCCGCCACCATGGACAACGAAGAACTCATCCGCCAACTCCTCGGGACGCGCGCCACGTCTCCCAATGCCGACCTCGTCGCCGACCTCATCGGCGCGGGGCTGCGTTTGCTCGATGACCAGGTTGACCGCCGCGATGTCCGCGTCATCAACTCCGCCGTCAAGGAACTGCGTTACGCCGCCAAGGTGTTCGCCCCTTACCGGGGTCGCCGCAAGGTCACCGTGTTCGGTTCCGCCCGCACCAAGCCGGGCTGTGCCGAGTACGAACAGGCCGTCGAGTTCGGCAAAGCCATCATCAAGTCCGGTTTCATGGTCATTACCGGCGGCGGGGAAGGGGCCATGGGCGCGGTCCAGCGGGGCGCGGGACGCAAGAACAGCTTCGGCCTCAACATCCGCCTCCCCTTCGAGCAGGAACCCAACATCGAGATTGCCGGCGACAAGAAACTCATCAATTTCAAATACTTCTTCACCCGCAAACTCTGTTTCATGAAGGAAAGCGACGCCATCGTGCTCTTCCCGGGCGGGTTCGGCACTCACGACGAAGGTTTCGAGGCGCTCACGCTCATGCAGACCGGCAAGGCCCAACCCAAGCCGCTCGTGTTCGTCGATTGTCCGCGCGGCACCTACTGGAAAACCTGGTGGCGCTTCGTCGAGGACCAGTTGCTTGACCGCGAATTGATCAGCCGCGACGACCTCGCCCTGTTCAAGGTCACCGACAGCGTCGAGGAAGCCTGCGACGAGTTGAAACGGTTCTACTGGAACTACCACTCCAGCCGCTACAGCAAGGAAGGCCTCATCCTGCGCGTCCAGCGCCCGGTCACCCCGGCCCTGCTCAATACCCTCAACGACCGCTTCGCCAGCATCTGCCTCAACGGCGGCCGATTCGTCGCCAGCGAACCTTTACCGGACGAAGCCACCGAGACCGGTCTGCCGCCGCTCTACCGCATCCTCTTCCCCTTCAACCGCACCAACTACGGCCGCCTCCGCACCGTCATCGACGTCATCAACCAGCACTGAAGCATCACTCGCCCCGCATCTGCCACACACGTCTGCCATTCCGAGTCAGATACGTCATTCCAAATCAGCGATTCCTCGGCTCGGACGGTTCGTTGTATACCGGCAAACTAGCCGGCGAGAGCGGCCTCTAACTTCCGCTCTCGTCGGGCGGGAAGGAGGCGGTGGCGGCAATAGAGAAGCGTGCGCAAGCCGCC
>JBFZFE010000081.1:0-5196 GCA_041306525.1 Verrucomicrobiota bacterium
TCACCATCGTCAACGATGCCGGCGAGCAACAAAAGGAAAGCCTCGTCATCAACCGCGACGATTTCTGGGCTTCGACCAGCAACAAACAGCTCAATTTCCTCCAGCACATCTTCACCATCCTTAAACAGCATGGCCGCGCCGCCGTGGTGTTGCCGGACAACGTGCTGTTTGAAGGCGGAGCCGGGGAGACGATCCGCCGCGAATTGCTCAAGCAGGCCGACGTCCACACCCTGTTGCGGCTGCCGACCGGTATCTTCTACGCGCAAGGCGTGAAGGCCAACGTCCTGTTCTTCGACCGCAAACCCGCACAGGAGAAGCCGTGGACGACCCAGCTGTGGATCTACGACCTCCGCACCAACAAACATTTCACGCTCAAAGAAAACACGCTCAAGCCGGAGGACCTACAGGATTTTGTGGATTGCTGGTTTGGCAATGTCGTTGGTAGGGCGGGCTCGCCGAGCGCGCCGAAATCCGGGAAAAAGGAAACGACTGCGGACGGCTCGGCGAGCCGTCCCTACCACCGGATGAACCGTGTCGAGACCGACCGGTTCAAGGCGTTCAGTTACGATGACCTGTTGAAACGCGACAAGGTCAACCTGGACATCTTCTGGTTGAAAGACGAAAGCCTCGAAGACAGCGCCAACTTACCGGCCCCGCATGTGATTGCCGAAGAAATCACCGAAGACCTCGAAGCGGCGTTGGAGCAGTTCGCCGAGATCGCCGACGATTTGAAGTCGGCCTCGACTTGAGAAGGAACGCGCCGCCGGGGCGGCACAAGCGGGGGCGTTTGGGACAGGACCGCTGGGGCTTGGAAACAGAACGGCGCTCCGGGAGGCTTGTCCCGGCGCGCCGCTTGTGTGGTTACCGGCTCAGGCCCCGTTGTAGGCGGTGAGCAGGAGTTTGCGGATCTCGCTGATCAGGGGGTAACGCGGGTTGGCACCAGTGCATTGGTCGTCGAAGGCGGCTTCGGCCAGTTCGTCGAGGCGCTTGTGGAAGTCGATCTCGGGGACGCCGGCATCTTTGATGCGGGCGGGGATGTCGAGGGTCTTCTTGAGCTTCTCGATTTGCTGGATGAGGAGATCGACTTTCTCCATTTCGGTGCGGCCACCCAGGCCGAGGTAATCGGCGATGCGCGCGTAGCGGGAGATGGCGGTGGGGTAGGCGTATTGGGGGAACGCGGTCTGTTTGAGCGGTCGGTCGGTGGCGTTGTAGCGGATGACTTCGTTGATCAGCAGCGCGTTGGCCAGGCCGTGCGGGAGCCGGTAAGCGGCGCCGAGCTTGTGGGCCATGGAGTGGCAGATGCCGAGAAACGCGTTGCCAAAGGCCATGCCGGCCAGACAGGCAGCGTAGTGGACTTTCTCACGGGCTTTGACGTCCTTCTCGCCGTTGGCATAGGCATCGGGCAGGTACTTGAAGAGCAACCGGATCGCTTCGAGCGCCATGCTGTTGGTGAACTCGGTGGAGACGACCGACACCATCGCTTCGAGCGCATGCGTCAACGCATCGATGCCGCTGTGGGCGGTCAATTGTTTGGGCATCTTCATCACCAGCTCAGGATCGACAATCGCCATGTCGGGCGTGAGCGCGTAATCGGCAATCGGATACTTCGCGCCGGTGGTCTCGTCGGTGACCACCGCGAATGGCGTGACCTCCGAGCCGGTGCCGCTGGTGGTCGGGATGGCGACCATGATGGCCTTCTTGCCGAGTTCGGGGAAGGCACAGATGCGTTTCTCGATGTCCATGAACCGCATCGCCATTTCCTCGAAGCGGGTCTCGGGGTTCTCGTAGAGCAGCCACATGATCTTGGCCGCGTCCATCGGGGAGCCGCCGCCCAGGGCGATGATGACGTCGGGCTTGAAGACGTTCATCAACGCCAGTCCACGGCGCACGGTGGCCAGGTCGGGATCGGGCTGGACCTCGTAGAAAACCTCGTGATCGAGTCCCATGTCATCGAGCACGCTGGTGATGCGTTCGACGTAGCCGAGGTCCACGAGCGGTTTGTCAGTCACGATCAAGGCGCGTTTGCGGTCGCTGAGTTCGCGCAAGGCCAACGGCAGGCAGCCGTATTTGAGATAGACCTTGGGCGGGACACGGAACCAGAGCATGTTTTCGCGGCGTTCGGCGACGGTCTTGATGTTCATGAGATGTTTGATCCCGACGTTTTCGCTGATGGAATTGCCGCCCCAGCTTCCGCAGCCCAGGGTCAGCGAGGGTTCGAGTTTGAAGTTGTAGATGTCGCCAATCGCGCCATGGGAACTGGGCATGTTGACCAACACCCGCCCGGCCTTGATACGGGCGCCGTAGAGCGCGATGCGGTCGCTGTTGCGCGGGTCGGTGTAGAGCACGGCGGTGTGGCCGATGCCGCCGAACTCGACCAGCCGGGTGGCCGTCTCCATCGCGGCGGTGAAATCGCTGGCGCGGTACAGCGCCAGGACGGGGGAGAGCTTCTCGTAGGCGAACGGTTCCTCCGGGCCGACGACTTTGGCTTCGCCGATCAGGACCTTGGTCGCGGCCGGCACCTCCAGGCCCGCCATGGCGGCAATCTTGACGGCCGGTTGGCCGACGATATCGGCGTTGATCTTGCCTTTCTTGAGGATCACCTCGCCGACCTTCTGTTTCTGCTCGGCATTCAGGATCAAGGCGCCGCGATGCTTGAACTCCTCGCGCACGGCGCTGTAGATCGCATCGACGACAATCACCGATTGCTCCGAGGCGCAGATCACGCCGTTGTCGAATGTCTTGCTCATCAATACAGAGCTGACGGCCATCTTGATGTCGGCGGTCTCATCGATGACCGCGGGAGTGTTGCCGGCCCCGACGCCGAGGGCGGGTTTGCCCGAGCTGTAAGCGGCCTTGACCATGCCGGGGCCGCCGGTCGCCAGCACCAGGCTGATGTCGGGATGTTGCATGAGCTGGTTGGACAACTCGACGGTGGGCTCCTCGATGCAGGCGACCAGCCCGGCCGGGGCACCCGCGGCGACGGCGGCGCGTTCGATCAACTGGGCCGCCTCGAGTGTGCATTTCTTGGCGCGGGGGTGGGGGCTGAAGATGATGCCGTTGCGGGTCTTCAGCGCAATCAAGGCCTTGAAAATCGCGGTGGAAGTCGGGTTGGTGGTCGGCACCACGCCCGCGATGATGCCAATCGGCTCGGCAATGCGCCGCACGCCGAAGGAGGCGTCGAACTCGACGGTCCCGCAGGTCTTGGCATCGCGGTATTTGTTGTAGATGAACTCGGAGGCGAAGTGGTTCTTGATGACCTTGTCCTCGACCACGCCCATGCCCGTCTCGGCGACGGCGAGCTTGGCCAGGCGGATGCGCGCGCCGTTGGCGGCGATGGCGACGCTGCGGAACACGCGGTCCACGGCCGCCTGGTCAAAGGTGGCGTAAGTGGCCTGGGCTTGTTTGACCCGTTGCACCATGGCTTCAATTGTTTCGGTTGGCTTGTTCATGTCTGGGTTGTCCTTTCTTTTAGTATCGATACGGCGTAATCGATACGAACGTATCGATTGACTAATACCGATACCCCCGGCATCATGCAACTGAAATCTTGGAAAAACTTTATGGAGCCACTTCCCCCACGTCCCACGGGCGATCCGACGCTGAAGCGGATGCCGCTGTACCTGCGCATCCTCAAGGAAATGCAGGAACAGGGCTGCGCCTACGCCTCGGGCGTCGTCGTCGCCCAGTTGCTCGATCTCGACCCGATTGTCGTGCGCAAGGACCTCGCGGCCACTGGCGTCATCGGCAAGCCGCGGCTCGGGTTCCCGGTGGGCAGCCTGATCATGGCCATCGAGGAGTTCCTCGGTTGGCGCAACACGATGGATGCGGTCCTGGTCGGGGTGGGGAGCCTGGGCACGGCGTTGATCAAGTACGACGGCTTCAAGCAGCACGGTTTGCAGATCGTTGCGGCGTTCGACACGGACCGTCGCAAGGTGGGAAAACGCGTGGCCGGCAAGGTCATCCTGCCGGTCAGCGAGTTGACCGGGGTTGTTCGCAAACTCGGCATCCAACTTGGCATCCTCACCGTACCGGCCGATGCCGCGCAGGCGGTGGTGGATCAGATGGTCAAGGGCGGCATCAAGGGAATCTGGAATTTCACCCCGGTCAGGTTGCATGTGCCGGACACGGTGATATTGAAGCGCGAAGATCTCGCCGCCGGACTGGCTATTTTGTCGTACCGGTTGCACCAAGCTGGCAAAAAGACAAAATAGCCCAATGAAACGGTGCCTATTGTTCTTCCTCCTGAGTGCCGGTGTCCTTCACGCGCAGACCGGTGACGTTGAGCGTCTCGTGCGCGAACTCGGAGCGGAAGACCACCGGGTGCGCGACCGAACTGAGGCAGCGTTGCGCCAGCTCGGGAGGGAGGTTGTCCCGCAGTTGCGGGCACAGCAGGGCGCTGCGGACCCCGAGATCCGTTGGCGGGTGGGACGATTGCTCGCCGTCGTCGGGCCCGATGTGCGCGGGTTCCTTGCCAGCAAGGGGACTTGCCGTGGCGAAGCCCGGGAAGGCGAGGCGGTCTGGCCTTGCGTGATTGTGATCAAGGAGCTTGACCCCGCCACGGGCGCGTTTACCGGCACCGTGGAGTGGACGAGCTTGCACGCGCTGCACACCATCGAAGGCAAGCTCGAAGCTGAGCAATTGGTTTATCGCGAAGTGAAGTTCCTGCGCCGCGGCAACGCGATGTTGAATTGCGTGTACGCCGACAGTCTCAAGCCGACCGGCCACGCCGGTCTGCTGACGGGCACGTGAAAGGATCCCAAGACCAGCCGTGGCGGCCCCGCGGAGTTGGATCTGAGTGCAGCCGACGCCAACGAGAAGTGAAGAAGCCGGCAAGGAGCCGTTCCGTCCAGTCCTTGCTTGACGGTAAATTTCCTTCCCCTACATTCCCGCCCAACATGGTCAGACCTCCAGCAGACCGCCCCGTTGTCAACGTGGTGCGCAGCACGAGACGGGCATTGCACGACCGTCCTGCGTTGGGTGGGCGCTTGCGGGCGGCGTTACCACTGATGTTCGGCTTGGCAGTTTGCCATGCGTTTGGCGAGTTCATCGGCTTGGTGTTCCGCACGGCGGGCCGGAGCGCAAACCAACTCCGATGACCTACCGCTTCCCCGAGGGAATATTCCCGCCCGCCCCGGACAGACGCGCCGAGTATGAAGCGCGCGTCCAAAGCGGTCGTGACCGGATGGCGGCGAGTTC
>JBFZFE010000082.1:0-8520 GCA_041306525.1 Verrucomicrobiota bacterium
GAATGGGCTGCTTTTCCGCCCAAGATGCGTCCTCAACAGTTGAACAACTTCTGCTTCCTGACGGTATAAAGGTTGTGATTTGCTCATTGTTTGTACTTCACTCAGTATCAGATTTCAGCACGTAAGCCAATGCCAGCAGGGTCTCGCCCACCGCGCGGCCCTGCCGGTTGTGTTGATGGTTACGGATTTGTACTCGGCGACGTTACCGGTGTCGAGGTCGTTGTCGGAGTCGGAGTCGGTGTGGGCGCGGGTTGTTCTTCGCCGGGGGCGTAGACGTAGACGACGCCCCATTTCTCGCACTTGGCGCGGCGGCTGGCGGGGTCGGGGTCGTTGCGGTGCTTGAACTCGACGGTGTCGTAGATCTCGATGGCCAGTTTCAGGGTTTCGTCGTAGACGACGCTGGCTTCTTCCTGTTCGCGGTTGGTCGCCATGTTGGCCAGGAGCAGTTTCTGGCGCAACTGGAGGCAGTGCTGGAGCGCCTCGTTGACTTCCGCCGCGCTGGGCATCGCCATCGGCAGATGCGGCACGGGCGTCGGCGAACTGGCGCCGTCGAAATGCACACCCCCGTCCAACTGCAGGCCGCTGTCATAGGCCGGGACGCCGTTGGCCTCGGCGGCGGCGCGGTCGGCTTCACCCGCGACGATGTCGCGCGAAAGTAGTCACCAGATCAAGCAGGTGGTTCAAGCCGGTCGCGGGCGGAAGCCCGCTCCCACGACGGAATCGCGGCGGGACGCCGCTCCCACGACAGGAGGAAATCCTGAATTCATCTTTCGTGTGTTCCGTGTGTTGCCGAAAACGGGTTTGCGTGCCCGCTTCTCGTCGGACTCGATTCGTCCGACTCGGCTTCGTGGTTCCACTTCCCCTGCTGAAACGCTGAAGCGGACGGCTCGGCGAGCCGTCCCTACCGGGAACGGAATCGCGGCGGGACGCCGCTCCCACGACAGCAGGACAATCCTGAATTCATCTTTCGTGTGGTTCGTGTGTTTCGTGGTTCCACTTCTCCTCCGTGCCTTGGCGCACTCTGTGAGAGACGCCTGAAAGTGCTGAAACCTGAAGCCTGAGGTTCAGGGCACGATGATGCGCCAGATGACGCGGCCTTCGATGACTTCGCGGTGGGGCAGGACTTCGTTGCGGACGAACTGGCGGATGACTTCGGCGACTTGGTAGGGCGGCACCATGATGTTGAGGATGACGAACTCTGCCGGGGTGGCGGCGGGAGTCCGGCCGGTCTTGGTGGAAGCCACTTTGGGCAGCTGCCAGTGGCGTTGGAGGGCGGCGAGGAGTTTGGGCGCCATCGACGGTTCGACCAGGACCCGCGCAAAGTCGCCATCGGCTTCGAGGAT
Source organism: Verrucomicrobiota bacterium (assembly GCA_041306525.1). Classification (GTDB taxonomy): domain Bacteria; phylum Verrucomicrobiota; class Verrucomicrobiia; order Palsa-1439; family Palsa-1439; genus JBFZFE01. The sequence goes on from JBFZFE010000082.1 coordinate 1,344, forward strand.
GATCTCGAATGTCGTCACGCCGGACATTAGTGCCCGCGGGAGCGGATGGCGACCGGCTGCGGCGCTGTTTGTGGCCTGCGTATTTCGCGGCGGACACTTCCCGGCACCGCGAGCCGGGGACACCGCAGGTTGGCATCCCCGGCTCGGTTGGGTCGTTGGGCCCACCGCGTTGCACGGCAGGGCATGCGTAGGGCAACCGTGTTGAGCGCACGGCGCATGCGGAACCAACGACGAGGCAATCTGCGGCCAGTGCGGCGGGATGGTAGCCCGTCGTTTCACGGGTTTTGGCGTGGGCCATTTCACGATGGCAAAGCGCACAAAACGGGCGAGCATTTCACATGATAACCACCCCTGAGTTACGCGACCGCATCGTGATGTGGCTGGCGAACTACCGGCTCTTCGAGCGGGCCAGTGCGCGGGGCGCGCGGATCAACTGGGCCACCGCGTTGCTGCCGCAAGTCCTCCAGCTGGACTGTCCCCAGGAACTGCGCGCCACGCCGACCGCCAAGCAACTCCAAGCGGCGACGACCTGCGCCAAGGCTGGTCTGCGCCATGACCCGCAGAGGGCGGCGTGCGACGTGGCCTTGCTGCTGGAGCTGGTGCTCGAGCAACTCGATTCCGTCACCCCCGCCGGCAGCGTCACGGCGGCGGCAGCGCAGGCCTGACCGGAAGGTGAACCGCTGGAAGCCGGCAGGAGCGGAATCGCGGCGAAGCGGAGCGGTGGATCGGGGCGGACGGCTCGGCGAGCCGTCCCTACCGGGAACGGAATCGCGGCGGGACGCTGCTCCCACAAACGGCTCAGTCTCGCCGTGGCTCTGTGGCTTTGCGGGCTCTGTGAGAGACTCCGGAAATGCTGAAAGGCTGGGATTGCGGTGGAGGGCGGGGGTGGTAGAGTCGGGACCGCTTATGTGGGTTCGTCAGTCTTTCAAACAGAACGTCGCGCTGGCGGGGCGGGCGTTGAAATGGGTGCTGCTGCTGGCGCCGATGGCGGCGCTGGTTGGTTCGGCCTCGGCGCTGTTTCTTTGGAGCCTGGACCGGGTGACGCGGTTGCAGTGGGAGTTTGGGTGGCTGTTGTTTTTGTTGCCGGTGGCGGGGGTGGCGGTCGGGTTCCTTTATCAATGGGTCGGCCAGTCGGCCGAAGGCGGCAACAACCTGATCCTGGAGCAGATCCATGCGCCGGGCGGCGGGGTGCCGCGGCGGATGGCGCCGTTGATTTTGGTGGCGACGGTGGTGACGCATCTGTTTGGCGGGTCGGCGGGTCGGGAAGGCACGGCGGTGCAGATGGGCGGCAGCATCGCCAGCGGGATCGGCCGGTGGGCCCGGCTGGGTGAGGGCGAGATGCGGATCCTGTTGATGGCGGGGGTGGCGGCGGGGTTCGGGGCGGTGTTTGGCACGCCGTTGGCGGGGGCGATCTTTGCGTTGGAAGTGCTGACGATCGGGACGGTGCGTTACGAGGCGTTGTTGCCCTGTTTCTTAGCGGCGGTGGTGGGGGATTGGACCTGTCAGGCCTGGCAGATTCAGCACACGACTTATCACATCGCGTTCGGCAACGGGGAGAAGCTGCACTTGGACTGGCTGTTGCTGGGCAAGGTGGCGGTGGCGGGGGTGGCATTCGGGCTGGTGAGCCGGTGCTTCGCGGAGCTGTCGCACCGGGCGACGGCGTTTTTCAAGAAGATCTGTCCGCGGGCGGCGTTGCGACCGGCGCTGGGCGGGCTGCTGGTGATCGGGTTGGTGTACGCGTTGGGGACCCGGGATTACCTGGGGCTGGGGGTGAGTTCGCCGGACCCGAACGGGGTGAGCATTACCGGGTTCTTCGGGTCAGCCACGCTACAGCCGTGGAGTTGGTGGTGGAAGATCGTGTTCACGGTGGTGACGCTGAGTTGCGGGTTCAAGGGCGGCGAGGTGACGCCGTTGTTCTTCATCGGGGCGGCGCTGGGCAATGCGTTGGCGGGGCCGCTCGGTGGCCCGGCGGATCTGTTTGCGGCGCTGGGGTTCGTGGCGGTGTTTGCGGGCGCGGCCAACACGCCGTTGGCTTGCGCGATCATGGGGCTGGAGCTGTTCGGTGCGACGCACGCGGTGTACATCGCGACGGCCTGTTTCCTGGCCTACATGTGCAGCGGGCACTCGGGCATTTATCTTTCGCAGCGCATCGGCATCCCGAAGAGCGCCGGCAGCGGGTTGCCCGCGGCGGTGTCGTTGCGCGAGGTGCGCACGATCCGGCGGCCGTGACAGCGGTGCCGGTCGGGCCGGGCAAATCGGTTCGCTTGCTTGCACCTGTCCGCTGGGCGGGGTAAAGTCGCTCGCAGCCGGCAAGCAAACCAAAGGAGATCGCTCCCATGACAAGTGTGGCACAGGTATTGAAAGGCAAACCGCAGGAGGTCTGGACCATTCAGCCAGGGGCCTCGGTGTATGAGGCGCTGGAGTTGATGGCCCGCCGCGATATCGGCGCGGTGCCGGTCGTGGACGGCCAGCGGTTGGTGGGCATCTTCTCGGAGCGCGATTACGCCCGCAAAGTGGTGCTCAAAGGGTTGATCTCACGCCAGGTCACCGTCGGGGAGTTGATGACGACCAAGGTCTACTATGTCAAACCCGAGCAGTCCCTCGAAGAATGCATGGCGTTGATGACGCAGAAACGCATCCGCCATTTGCCGGTGCTGCACGAGGAAAAACTGATCGGCATCATCACCATCGGCGATGTCGTCAAGTCCATCATCGCCGAGCAGGCGATCACGATCCGCAGCCTGCAAGACTACATCACCGGCAGTTACGGCGTCTGAGCCTGCACTGCGGCCGGTCGGGCCGGGAGCGGTTCAGGAGATGACCTGCGCGGCGTCGCGCACCGGGTGACCGGCTTCGCCGCGGAAATTCTCGACGACCAATCCCTCGATGTGATGGGCCTCCAACGCGTGGCCGAAGTAGTCGGGCCGTTCGGTTCCCCAGGCGACCCGGCAATTCCGCAAGGTCAGGTCGCGGGCATACTCGCAGTAGAACCCGTTGGTCTTGTGTTCGACCAGCGCACCGGCGACGCCGGGACGGCGGTCGTATTTGCCGCCGGCCCATTTGCTGGTCTTGACGATCTCGATGCGCACGTTCTCCAGGATGACGTCCTCGATCCGGTCGGCATGCATGCCGGCGATGTAGGCGCCGTTCTCGCCGCTGGCCAGGATGTTGCTGAAACGGACATGGCGGATCGTGCCGACCACAGTGGCGTCGGTGCGCGGAAAGGCGGTGACGTAAATCGGTTCCGCCCGGCCCCACCATTCCTCATCAAAGAGACGGGTCTGGATGATGATGTTGCTGAACAGGACGTTCTCGATGTTGCCTTCGTCGCGCAACTGGATGGCCAGGCCGCGGTTGGTGCCGCTGATCACGCAGTCGGCAAAGACCAGGTTGCGGAAATCGCTGACCGATTCGGTGCCGATCTTGATCGCGGCGCTGGTGCTCTTGAGGGTGCAGCCGGTCACGGTGATGTTCTCGGTCGGCCCGTACTTGGCGAACTCACGGGTGTTCTTGATGACGATGCAATCGTCACCGGCCTCGATGTGGCAATCCGAGATGCGGACGTTGCGGCAATGATCCGGGTCGATGCCGTCGCAATTCGGCACCTTCAGGTCGTTGAGGATGGTGATGCCGTGGATGACGACGTTCTCGCAGCCGGTCAGGTGCAGGCCCCAGTTGGCGGAATCCTTCAGCGTGACCTGTTCGATGACGACGCCCTTGCAGCCGGTCAACCCGATCAGGCGCGGGCGCCAAGGGTTGCCGCGAAAGATGTAGGGCAGTTCCATCGTCATGAACAACCGCGCCCGGCCATCGATCAGGCCGGTGCCTGTCAACGCGATGTTCTCGGCGCCAATCGCCTCGATCATGATGCGGTTGGGGTAATCGGCTTCCTGGTCGCTGGCGACCAGCTGGGCGCCGCCTTCGACGTGAAAGTTGACGTGGCTCTTGATGTAGATCGTGCCGGTCACGAAGGTCTTGCCGGCGGGCACCAGCACCGTGCCACCGCCCGCGGCATGCGCCGCATCGATCGCTTTCTGGATCGCCGCGGCGTCGTTGGTCTGCGCATCGCCGATGGCGCCATGATCGAGAATGTTGAACGTGCTCATGACTCATTCCCGCTGAACAACACGATCATTGCCATGGACTGCCAGTGCTTGAGTTTCATTGCGCTCCTCTGGTTGGTGCACAAACCCTAACACCGCCCCTGACGACCGGCAACGCCTGTGTTATCGTCGCGCCGACCATGAACCGACCTGCCATCGTCTGGTTTCGCCTCGACCTGCGGCTCGCCGACAATCCCGCGTTGGCCGCCGCCATCAAGCACGGCGGGCCGGTCATCCCCGTGTTCATCTGGTCACCCGCTGAGGAAGGAACATGGTCGCCCGGCGCCGCCAGCCGCTGGTGGTTGCACCAATCACTGGCCGCCCTCGACGCCGATCTGCGCCGCCACGGCAGCGGGCTGGTGATCCGGCGCGGCCCGGCATTGGCGACCTTGCGCGCGCTGGTCCAGGAGACCGGCGCCAACGCCGTCTTCTGGAACCGCCGCTACGAACCGGCATTGCGCGCGCAATGTCAGCACGTGAAGCAGGCGTTGCTCGCCGATGGCGTGCGCGCGGAGAACTTCAACTCCGCCCTGCTGCTGGAGCCTTGGGAGATCAAGAACAAGAGCGGCGAACCTTACCGGGTCTTCACGCCCTTTTACCGCGCCTGCCTGCCACAACTGACAACAGCCAAGGCGCCGCTTTCACCCGGCAAGCTGGCAACCCCGCCGAAACTGCCGGCTTCGCTTCGACTCGCTGAACTGGAGCTGGCGCCAAAGATCAACTGGGCCGGTGGCCTGCGCGCCGCCTGGAATCCAGGCGAAGCAGGCGCACATGTCCGGTTGCGGGAGTTCGCCGCCGAACATTACGTCGAGCGCCGTGACCGCCCGGACCTTGCCGGCACGTCGCGGCTCTCGCCGCACCTGCACTTCGGCGAAATCGCCCCCTGGCGTGTCTGGGCCGAGGCCGGTAACGAAGAATACCGGCGTCAGCTCATCTGGCGCGAGTTCGCCCATCACCTGCTCTATCATTTCCCGCACACAACGGATGAACCGTTGCGTCCCGAGTTCAAACGGATGCCATGGCGCGACGATCCGGCCGGCCTGCACGCGTGGCAACGCGGCCTGACCGGCTTCCCGATTGTCGATGCCGGTATGCGCGAGCTCTGGGCCACCGGCTGGATGCACAACCGGGTCCGGATGATCGTCGGCTCGTTTCTGGTGAAGGATCTGCTGTTGCCGTGGCAGGAAGGGGCGCGTTGGTTCTGGGACACGCTGGTTGACGCCGACCTTGCGAATAACACGCTCGGCTGGCAATGGGTTGCCGGCTGCGGGGCCGATGCGGCCCCGTATTTCCGCATCTTTAATCCAACTTCGCAGCAGGCGAAGTTCGACGTGACCGGCGACTACGTCCGCCACTGGGCACCCGACTCGCCGCCGCCAATCCTCGAACACGCCAAAGCCCGGGAGGCTGCGCTGGCAGCGTTCTACAGCCTGAAAAAGTAAAGGCGCGGATTGCTCCGCGCCTTCGCTTTGTTGGTCAGGTCAGGAATCTTTAGGAGCAGCCCATCGAGGCGCCGCAGTTCAGGCACTTGTAGCAGGCACCGTTGCGGACCGTGATGGCGCCGCAGGTATCACAGGCCGGCGCGTCCTGCATGAAGTGTTGAACGCTCTTGTTGAGCCGTTGGACGGGCGAAATCCCCATGCCGCGGGAGACCGACTCGGTGGTCGGGCGCGCCGGGACTTCACCGGTCTGTTCCAAATCTTCGACCGGTTTGTTGACGATCTTCTTTTCCTGCTCCGCCACTTCGCGCAACGGGAGTTCCGGCTGGGCGGCCGGTGAGTTCTCTTCGCGGTAGCCCGGCACGAACTGGCAGGCCAGCCAGCGGAACAGGTAGTCGGTGATGCTCTTGGCGTTCGGGATGTCGGGGTTCTTGGTGAAGCCGCTCGGCTCGAAGCGTTGATGCGCGAACTTGGTGACCAGCGTTTCGAGCGGGACACCGTACTGGAACGCGAGGCTGACCAGCGTGCCGATGGTGTCCATCAGCCCGCCAATGGTGGAACCTTCCTTGGCCATGGTGATGAAGAGTTCACCGGGGGCGCCGTCCTCGTAGAGGCCGACGGTGATGTAGCCTTCGTGACCGGCGATGTCGAACTTGTGCGTGATGGCACGCCGCGTGTCGGGCAGGCGGTGGCGCATCGGCATCGATTCGCGTTGGCGGAGTTCCTGGATTTCTTTTTCCAGTTCGAGGATGCGCTGGTTGAGCATCTCGACTTCGTGCTTGGCGGCTTCCGCCTCGGCGGCGGCGGACTGGTTGCCGCCCTTGGCGGTGTTGAGCGGCTGGCTGCGCTTGGAGCCGTCGCGATAGATGGCCACGGCTTTGAGGCCGAGTTTCCAGCCCTCGACATAGGTCTGCATGATGTCTTCGATGGTGGATTCCTGCGGCATGTTGACCGTCTTGGAGATCGCGCCACTGATGAACGGCTGGACCGCGGACATCATGCGCAGGTGCGCCAGATAATGGATCGAACGCTTGCCCTTGGCGGGACGGAACGCGCAATCGAAGACCGACAGGTGCTCGGGCTTGAGCCCGGGTGCGCCTTCGATGGTGTCGTTCTCCTCGATGTACTTGTCGATGGCCTCGATTTCCGACTTGCTGTAGCCAAGCTTGCGCAACGCCATCGGGACGGTGCGGTTGACGATTTTGAGCATGCCGCCACCGGCCAGCAGTTTGTACTTCACCAGCGCGATGTCAGGCTCCACGCCGGTCGTGTCGCAGTCCATCATGAAGGCAATCGTGCCGGTCGGGGCGAGCACGGTGACCTGCGAGTTCCGGTACCCATGGCGGCGGCCGAGTTCGAGCGCGGCATCGCCGCAACGCTGCGCCGCTTCGCGCAGGTAATCAGGGCAGCTGTTGTGAATGCGTTTGACGCTGTCGCGATGCATTTCGATGACATTGAGCATCGGTTCGCGGTTGGCGGCGTAACCTTCGAAGGCGCCGACCTTCTCCGCGATGCGCGCCGACTGCGTGTAAGCGTGCAGGTGGAGAATGGCGGTCAGGGCCCCGGCAATCGAGCGACCTTCGTCACTGTCATAGGCCAGGCCGAGCCCCATCAACACCGAACCGAGGTTGGCGT
>JBFZFE010000083.1:0-8141 GCA_041306525.1 Verrucomicrobiota bacterium
GAGCCCCCCGTCCGGGAGCGGGGATTGTCCAGGGTTGGCAGGGCGCATCGCGTCATCCCATTTCTTATGTGGCCGGCTTAGCCCGCGGCGGTGGACACGCGGGTAGACGTTAGCACCCTCGGCCCCGGGGTGGGGCCGGGTAGTTGGGGCGCCGGGGTGGTCGCTGGGGGTTCGCGACAGATCAGCCGGCCGAAGGCTTCACGTGTCAACTCCCCGCAGCCGTCCGCGCGGAGCGCGTCGAGTTCCTGGACCTGCATCTCGCCGAGGGCACGCGGGTCGAGGGTAGCCACCTTTGCCGCCAGTAGGGCCGCGTGGGGCGACAGACAGGCGAGGCGGAAAAGCATGTCGTAGCTCCGCGCCTGGAGCGCCCCATTCGCCGTCAACGGTTCAGGGCCGCACCGGGCAAGGATCAGGGCCTCCGGCTCCGGGAGGCCGCGTACCTCGTCCTCCGTACAGACGAACTTGTCTCCCGGGAAGCACCGGTTGATGATGGCCAGGGTCTGTTGATGGTGCGCGACGAGCGCTTCGTCGCGACATTGATCTCAGCCGGCCAGGGGGTCTGGTGGTGCTGCGGGCTCTGCCGCCGAGACAAGCCCAACAGCCCACCAGGCCACGAGACCGAGGCCGATGATCCCCTGCATGCTGCTCTCCCTCGTCGATCACCACAACCTTGAACCATATCGGCTAACCTGTCAATCTGTGCCGATCTTAAGGGTGAGCGGGACTAGTGGTACTCAAAATCAAGTATTAAGGGGGGCTTTTCTCCTCCGGCGTTTTCTCCGGGCATAAAAAAACCCGCCGAAGCGGGTTATGAGGGGGTTGGGGGGTGTATCTATAAAGAATCTATCGGAGGATTCTTTAGGGGATAGTTAAAGGACCCCACCTGGCGAATCGCGGGCGTGGTCCGCGCATTTTTATGCAGGTTAAGATTCATGGTTCGCCGGTCTCTGGTCAGTCGTTGCCCTGGTCTTACGAGTTGCGGGACGAGTGCGTATAACCTCTTCCCTAGGTGTGCGCAGAACGTCACACGCTAAGAATAACGGGTAACTCCGTCTCGGTACATGATCAAACGGTACTTAAAAATTATTATGGTCAAAGGCGACATACTGATCATCAAGCTGCCTGTCATGAGAATCTGATGTCGGACTGGTGCTCGTTTAAGACGGATGGTAGGGTTCGAAGCCAACATTCTCGGCAATGATTTTCATACCAGTAACCGGATCACCACTAGGTCGCATCATCAACTAACGCGGTGACAATTGGAACTCGCATCCCTTCCCCGTAATACATCGCCTTGTATTTTGGCATTTGCTTGATGCGATCCGTGTAAAGTCCCACCTTGTCGGAGACGGCAAAATTCTTGGCCATCAACTTGGCGTCGGTCTCGTTAAGCCTAAGCGCCAAGTAATTCGCGACAGCGGTAAATAGCGACGGATCGAAGTCCTTGGCCTCCTGCGACGCCACGACAAATGCGATGCCATACTTCCGACACTCCTTGACCATTGTCGGGATGAGCTTGAGCCGTGCGGCTCGGTGCGCCTCATCAAAAATGATCGCATGCGTGATGCGATCCTGGGGGCCGCGTCGGAACATGTTCTGATAAAGGTTATAGAGGACGAAAGTTGCGAAGGCACGTTGCAAGTATTCATTCTGCGTGCCGTGAATCTGTATCAACGCGAGCGATTCCACATCCAACAACGTGGGAGCGCCTGTTACCGCATCAAACAGCCCATAGTCGTCCAACTCGTTCAATCGTGTCAGCAACCCTCTATCCGGCTTGGCATCCGCGCGCAACATATCTAGGAAAGCGCGAAATGCCGGTACTTCGCCTCGCTTCCCTTGGCTCCAGCCCTTGTCAAGATAACTGGTTTTCAACGCCTCGCGCAGGCGGCCTAACTGGACATCACCGAGATCAGGAAAAATCGCGGAGAAAATGTCGCGCAACATCCCAACATTGTCAAGATAACCAAGCGGCGCATCTCCCTCAACCTGCATAGGATTGAACCCTAGGCCCGCATAACTCACTACCACAGGTGGCTCAGGTAACCTCACTGTCAGCTTTTCATCGATGTCCTGATGGTAAGAAAAAACGATGGGCACAATTTGTCGAGCCTGAAGCTGCTCGCACATATTGATCAGGCATGTTGTCTTGCCCATGCCAGGCAGCCCAAGAATCATCAAATGTGGATTGGCCTTGATGCTGGCGCGCCAAAATACCGGATCATCTCCAGGCTCTTTATGCCCCAGCAGAATGCCAACATCCAGTTGACTCTCTGCCGCCGGTTCGGATTCGCTCGTCAATGTGGAGTCCAGCGCAGCTATAGAATCACCAGACGGCCCCTGGGCCTCTGTTTCCACTGGACTATCAGCCGCCGTTGTCTCACTGCCCTGCGAAGGAGCCGCGATAGGTGGCTCTGTAGCCGGGCCATCATCCGCAGACAGCTCGAATCTTGGCTCCGGCAATAGGCCAGGGCCAAAAAGCCAAAGGCGTACGTCGCCCTCGTGTTCAATCGAAGCCGGGCTTCGACCGCCATACTCGGGGCAGAACACGAAACCAACCCGTCTCAGATCGAGCAGTTCCGGAGGATCGGACTCCTTGCGCACCAGGCGGTCGATTTCCCGTATTGCGTTACGGTAGGCATCTTCGCTGAGACCATGGCGTCTTCCCTTGCGCGCATAGAACCGTAGAATGCGCGCCAGCCACGCGCGGTTCACGGTTTTTTCCAACGCGGATGTCTTTGCTCCGAAAAGGTGTTCCCAACGCTGGCAAGACGCATCAATTTGTCGGTCCATCGTCTGGGCAAGAATGTGGGCACGCGCAGTCTTCAGGTACCGCCGGAACTTGACCTCAGCGAATGCCATCCGCAATCCACCACGCTTTTGCGCCGTCACATAAAGCAAGTCGGCACGCTGTTCGCCTCCTTGTATCCTTTTGGCAGTATCGTGAAACAACTCCGGCACATCATCGAACGGTATGAAAAAACCTTCACTCAGCGGCAACCAGACTTCTTCTGCTTCCTCAGCCTTGGCACATTGGCTATACGCCAAAGCCACTGCAACCATCTCCTGGGCTGCGCTTCCAGCACCGGCGAGACGAAGTGCCAACCGACCGCTAATTGCTTTCAGCGCATCCAATAGGAAGCGGCAATTACGCGGACTCGCGGAAAGTCCCATTTCGCCAAGAGCTTCATCCAGAAGATTGACCACCTCGTCAAAGCTGCTGGTCGAAGTAATAAGTTGCATGAACCCCAGATCATCCCGTTCAGGTACGCAGTCGATGATGTAGGACTCGTAAACCCTCGGAAGATCTCTCGGTGAGTCGAAATATTCGATGCCCGCGTTACGGTCGGCGGTGATAACCCAGTCGCACAGTCCGTGCAGATCTTGGAGCAGATCCGCTTGATCTGGGCTGACTTCCGTTACCAATACGGGCCAGTCCTTGTCGCAACCGCCCAGGTGGCGTGCTGTAGCGTGCAGGATATGACCATGCAAACTCACTTGGCGCTTGGTCAGGTTGCCGGTGACCGGATGCTTCTCCCCTTCAGGATTGGGTGGAATGAAGCTCAACCAATGGGGGTTAGGAGCAGTCCTGAAGTCGCGTGTCGGCATCATCATCAAGCCGTGAGCTTCAAGAACCCCAGTAACTGGCAGTTCGGCGAGTCTCCGGTGCTCGACCCGAGAAGAAAACACATCAAAGGCAATCGCCAAGTGAGCCGACGAAGATGGCGTTGCCACCTTTCGGCGCGCCCACCGCAGGCGAGGCAAGCTGACGCCACCAGGACGGGTTACGCTGTCAAGTAACCAACGATCAACCTCGGGGACAGAGCCGGCTCCCGTGCGCCGCCGTTCAGCGGTAGCCGACAAGAACCGGCCTGTTAGTTCGACCGTCTGTTCGCTGGCCGGATAGAGGTCAAGTTCGTAACAAAGCTGTTGCCTATTGCCGTCGTCGCTTGCGCTTTCCTCATCGTCAGCGGACGACTGGATGGTGTGGCCCAGCGCCCGTGCCACCGGCATGGCATCGCCAGCACGCAAGGCATGAATTTGAATCCGCCGATATTCCGGATGCAATTGCAGGTATCGGCCGATTTCTCCCGCCAGCGCAGCCGCGGTCCCTTTCCCGACGGTTGGCGCTGAACTCTCATCACCACCGAGCAGTCGTCCGAGCAGAGCTACCGTGGCCTTGGGTTCTGGATCGTCGGCGGGCACCAGTGCCACCGCATGGAATCCCAGCGTGTCAGCAAAGACAAAGGATTTTCCCGGCTCCAGCCCCGGCATAAACGATGGGTAATGCGCTCCTGTAACCTTCTCTAGCAGATGCACCACCCTGGCCGCCGGCAAATTCTCATCATATCGGTGATACGCCACGAGCAAATCGAAACTCTGTTGCCAAGCGACGCGCAAGGGATGGGTAGGCAAAACGATCAGCCCTATACAATTGCCGGTCAGCGAAAGGACTTCCAGCGTATGGATCAAGGTCAGGCTAGGCGAGCTGCTTTTCCATACCTCCATCGCGGCAAGGACATACTTGTTGACCGCATCGCCGACCTCGTGGTGATACAGGATACCGAGCGGTCCCTGGCTGTTGGCCAGCCAGTTCGCCATCTGGCGTGACGATTCGCTTAGGCGCTCCGCTCCCGCTTCGCCGCTCATGTCCACAAATGTCGTCTCGCCAACCGGTGTGCCGTCCGCGCGCACCTGCAAGCGCCAACGCCCCAGCGTGCCTCCCCGGTTGACCCAATCTTTCCCGAGTTTGGATAGAAGCGGGGGACTGAAGACCTTGCCGACCTTGCCTTCCCAGCGGCAAGAGATATAGCCCCTTGCATCGCGGCCGAAAAAACGTCGGTTTCCGGGATCGCGTGCCAGGCTTTTGAATGAGTCCTTATCGGGCGCTATATGAGCTATCGCCAGCGCCAAGGTGGGGAATACCCTGCCGGCGCTGCTCTTCGCCGGCATGTCGGTCTCGCCGAAACACAGCACAAAGTCTTCGCTGATTGACTCGCATGGGTTTTCACCGAGCGCACGGATAAAGACTTGCGCCTCAAAGCGTGCGCTCTCCTCGATATCTTCGAAATCATCCAGCGTGAAAACCGCCTTCTGCGGTGATTTGCCGCTGTGATTGACGGACTTTTCGGTTAACACGTCCTGTCCGGCTCGCACCTCAATCAGGTAGTCAACCGCACCCTTTGCAAGTGTTTCAGGTTCCGCCTTCCAGCGCACCTCCATGCGGGCGCGTTCCTTCGGGTTATTGGCATTGGGGTTAAGCCGTAGTTCTAATCGTCTGTCGTCGTTTTCCAGGAGACCGGACCACGCTAGCGGCTTTCCTGTCTTGCCGCGCCATGTCACCCATTCGATGGCCTGCAAACATTGTTCATCGAACAAGCCAGGATGAATCCGATTCAGCCAAAATTCAGGAAGGCTCTCAACCCGCGCAAGGGCCTCAAGGCGAGGCAGGCCATCCACTTCGCGCAGAAAAGCCGTCAATCGGCGCTGCGTTTCGAGATCTTCCGCTTTCAGCTTAAGCGCCGCGACACGCTGCTCCGGCGATAATTGTGCGCCTTGAAGCGGAAACAGGCGTTCGGTAAGACGCGCCGCCTTATCCAGATCGCCGTCATCTGGCTTGTCACCAATCGCCACCGGCCAAAGGCCGAGCAGCGGCAGCGCCCCGCCGGCATCCTCGGTCCGCAATATCGCCCGGCACAAGTACGAGAACTCTTGCCAGGGGGCAAGACTACGTTGCCTGGACAGTTGCCGGGCTTTGTCCACCGCGCGGCGGGTGAAACTCTTGAAACCGCGGGGTAGCTGCTGGCGAGCGAGTTCATGCGCAATGGTGAACAGTTCGGTCTCCCCGATTTCGCGGGCGGCACTGTAGATGCCATCCATGCCCGCACCGGCGGTAGTCGCATCGACGAGCAACAACGCGGGCTGGGCCTTGTCTTCACGCCATTCCACCGCCTCGTCGGCGGTAATCCAGCGCCGCGCGACATCCTTGGTATCGACGACAGCACCAACCTGCCAGTCGGCCAGCTTGAAACGGCAATCGGTGGCCAACTCCCTCGCCACATCCGGTGGCAGACAGCGCACAAAGGCCATGCTGCCTTGCTCCGGGCGCCCGAGCAGTCGGGTAAAGGCCAGCGCCAGCAGCGGGGCGGCGTGATCAGGCGGCATGCTTGGCCTCCCCGTGGTAACGTGGTTTGAGCTGCTTCATGCTTTCCGCATCATTGACGCCGATCAGCAGTCCCAGATCACGCAAGCGGCGCTCCAACCAGTTCTTGTTTCGCAACAACAACTCCTGTCGAATCGGATGGCTGGGTGGTTCCCGATCCACATAGAGCCCGTAACGCTCGCGCAGGATCGTCAGAAAGCGTTGGAAGGACAGCGGCTGTTCGGGTTTTCCCTTCGCCGCCTTGCGTAGATGACGATGCACGAGGTAATCGAGTAGTGATGGCGTCAGCACGATGGCGCGCAGGTCTTGCGCGCGCTGGGCACCGTTCTGGCTGCGGCGAACACGGCGTTTGATCGCCAGTCCATTGGGCCGGTCTGTCATTAGGGCGCTCTCCATAGCCTTTAGGTATTGCCCGCGCTGATTCGTGTCTCCCATCAACTCGCAAAGCACCTCCGCCAAGCGAAGCGCAGGACCGCCGTGTCCGTGCCGTAGCCGCTCGACAAGATCGCCGGCATCTCCCTCTTGCTCCAAACCTTCCGCCAAGCGCTGGCAATCTTCATCCAAGGTGTCCTGAATAGCTTCGGCACGGGGATGCCGCTCCAAGTAGACGTCACCGAGGAAATTGATGAGTGCGGTGGAATCTGGGTAGGTTGGCGGCAATTGGTCGCGCAACTTGCGGTCGTTGCGAACTCGGTCATCCAGTACCCGCAACAGGGTCATAAGCACGGGAAACCGTTCATAGCGCCGCACCGTCTCGGTCATGACCAACTCAGAGAGTGCGCGAAGAGCCTTATCCTGGCCTTGAGACGCATCAACGAACAGGGGCCACGGCGACTGCATTCTGGTATCCGGCAACTGACCGTCGCGATGCCAGTCCATCAAGTTCTTCAGAGTAGCGAGGGTCAAATGGGTCATGCCCAAGGCAATGCCCGCCTCCAGCATTTGGATGAAAGATTGCCGCGGGATGACATCGCCGTACACCTCGATGAAAATCGCAAGATCTTCACGTAACGCATGGGTGGCTTGACTGGCAATCGGATGTCGGTTAGGAATGCGTTCGCTCTCGTTTTTCCCCTTGGCTTTGAGCGGCGCGCTGCCACAGGCTTGCGCCAATCGAACCGCCAGCAGCTCGTCGATACCGATGTCGGTTGCGGCGTTTTCGGCAAAGGTATCCGAGGCCAGATCGGAGGCATAGGGCCCGCGAACCGTCATGGCACGGGCAAACAATGCCATTAGATCGTTCTTGTCGTGTGTTACGCCCACTGGGAAAAAGGACTTGCGTGTAGCTGCACCCAGCCACTCATCATCGGCTTGGTCCGCCAGCAAACTAGTCAAAAGTTCTGGAACTCCCCGGAGGTTTACGACAAAGTCTGGCAGATCGACCCAACTTGCCAGGTAGTGAGTCGGGTAGATGCGTTGTACCTGTTCCTTTTGTCCCTCCGCATGGCGTTTGTTTTCCAGGCACCACGCCAGCAACAAATCGCCAAGAACGGCTTTACCCACCAGACAATCGAACCCATTCATGCAGGAGTCCGCGCGTGCAAGCAGACCCGTTGTGACATCCTCAATAGTCGGCGGTTGCGGCTTGCCATCATGCACCTGGCCGAAGCTTGCGACAAATTTACCCTTCCCGCGGCGATGCCCCCAACGAGCCATATATAGCATGGCAGGCAATAGCGCCCCTATGTCATAGTCTTGCGGCGTAAAGGGAAAAGCAGGGTAATAAAGTGTCGTCCAGAGTGACTTGGTGCGTTGGAACCCCAGCGTCTCTTCAACAATTGTTTTTACGGTGCGCGACATCAGGCTGCCTCCCGTACCAAGAATTGACGCCCATTGTGTGTCGTGATCCGAAGACTAAAGATGTGCTTTTCCTCCCCAGGATGCCAGCCCCACAGTTCCCGCGCGTCCTCCCGTGCCAGCCGCTGGGTGAAGACATCCAGATTGGAAAATACGCTGTCCTGGGCGACACCGGAAAGCT
>JBFZFE010000084.1:0-10205 GCA_041306525.1 Verrucomicrobiota bacterium
TCCTGTTGCCGGGCGCCGAAGGTGAGGATCGTGCCGAATTCCTGCAGCATCACGGGGCCAAAGGCGCGCGCGATCTTGGTGTAAAGCGGGAGCAGCGATTGGCAGAGCGGATCGGTCATGCCGTCAAACCCGATGGCATGCCACGAGGGCACCGGGTAACCGTGCATGCTGTAGAAATCGCAACCGGGTTGATCGCCGAAACGCCAGCCGGCATCGCCAATGACTTGGCCTTGTTCGTTGCCGGAGACAATCAGCAGACCTTTCGAGGCCGCCCGGATGCCGGTATTGACGGCTTTGCACCAGTCGCGAACGGCATGAGGAGAAGCGGCGCGGCTCTCGGCCAGGCAGCAAAGTTCGTTGCCTTGGTCGATGGCCAGCACATGAGCGGCGTGACGATGGATGACCTTGGTCGCGTGCTCGGCGAACCGGGCGGAACGCTCATGCAGTTCGGTTTCGGCAAACAGATTGCGGCCCTGCACCCAGCGCGGCCAATAGACCGAGCCGCTCATGAAACCGACGAACAAGCTGGGGTGGGCGAGAATGCCGCGTTCGCCGCACCAGCCGAGAAAATGATCGAGCCGCTCGAACATCAAGGGATCGTAATGACCGGCCTCAGGTTCGAAATCCTGCCAGCGCAGAAAGAAGCGGACGCAATTCAGTCCGAGCTTGGGAATCAGGTCCAAGTCGCGCTTGATTTCGTCCGCCGGCCAGCGCGTCCACATCTCCACGCCCACCGAGGCGGGCCAGTAGTTGACGCCCACGGGGACGAACCGTTGGCCATTGCGCGTGAAGTAGCCCTGCGAATCGAGTTGAATCATGGCCGCTTTTGTAAACCTGCCGTGCCCGCGGCGTCAACACGCCGGTTGCATTCTGTCGTTTCACGCGTATTGGTCACGCCGTCCCCCGGCAACGGATATCAAGGAGAACTCACATCATGGAACTTGTTTGCGGCAATCGGCGTTATGCATGGCAGGGCGACTGGGCGAAGATGCCGGCGCACCTGAAACTCGGTTACACCCACGGCATCGTGGAAGACCGGCAAGGACGGATCTATGTCGCGAATCAAGGCGACCACGGCATTGTCGTGTTCGACGCGGCCGGCAATTACCTCAACTCTTGGGGCGCGGAATACAGCAAAGGCGCGCATGGTCTGACGATCTCGACGGAAAATGGCATCGAATATCTCTACCTCGCCAACACCAGTCTCGCCGAAGTGGTCAAGACGACCCTCGACGGCAAGGTTGTTTGGCGTACTGGCAAGCCGCCGCGCCCCGACATCTACCGCGAAGGCGGTGCTGGCTTTTCGCCCACCGAGACCGCCGTTGGTCCAAACCAGCGCCTCTACGTCGCCGATGGCTATGGCGAGCATTGGATCCACATCTACACGCTCGCCGGCGAGTACGAGAGTTCCTTCGGCGGCCCCGGCGCGCTCCCCGGGCAGCTGCAATCCCCGCACGGAATCCAGATTGACGCCCGCAGCGGTCAGCCGCTCCTGCAAATCGCCAACCGCCACAACCGTCGCATCGACAACTTCACCCTCGATGGCAAGTTCATCGCCACCATCCTCGACGGCGAGCAAGTCCGGTACCCTTGCACCACAGTCCCGCACGGTGAGGACCTGTATATTCCCGACCTGTTTTGCCGCGTCTCGATCTTCGACCGGCAAAACCGGCTGATCGGTCATCTGGGAGACTACATTGATGGCGCCAAGCTGACGGATTGGGATCAATTCAAGCGGCACGAGTTTCCCGACCTCGCCGGCTATCCCAATCTCCCCATGGAAAAACGTCTGCCCGGCAAGTTCATCGCGCCGCACCGGCTTCACGTCAATGCGGCCGGTGACATCTACGTCGTCGAATGGGTCGTCGAAGGCCGTATCACGAAGCTGCAGCGGCTGGCGTAACGAGTTCTACCGAAGCAGCTGGAACAGGTTGCAGCGCGTGTCGGTGAAAACGAGCGGGACGTCTTGGTCGGACCACTCGGATTTGTGCGCGGCAATTGCCGGTGAGAGCAGCAGGGCGGCATCATCGGTCACCAAAATCCAGGAACTCGCGTCGGTGCCATTGGCCGATTCGCGTTCGTTGGTGATGAGAACGGCTTCTCGGCCGGTTGCCTCCGCCAAGCCGCGCACCAGTCCTTCCAGTCGCAGGAAACGATTGGAGATGTGGACGGCCAGGATGCCACCGGGACGCAAGCGGCGGGCGTAGAGCTGAAACGCTTCGCGGGTCAGCAGGTGCAACGGGATGGAGTCGCTGCTGAAGGCATCGAGCACGAGCAGATCAAGCGGTTCCGTCGCGGGCTCAGCGACCTCGCGTTCCAAGGTCAACCGCGCATCGCCCATGACGGTCACCACGCCGGCCAGTGTCGCGTCGCGGTAAGTAAAATGGCTGTCAGCGAGCTTCACGACATCGGGGTTGATTTCGTAAAAGCGGATCGAGTCCTGCAACCTGCCCCAGGCCGCCATGATACCCGCGCCGAGGCCAACCACCCCGATGCGACGTGGCCCTGCCGGCAGCGCCCCCACAGCAAAGCCAACACCCGTGGCCGGTGAGTAATACGAGATTGGTCGCCATTGATACTCGCCGTCGGTGAACTGCATGCCGTGGGTGATGCGGCCATGCAGCAGGCGCTTGGAAGGCCAGTCTTCGCCTTCGTAATGCGCTGTCTGAATCCGCAACACGCCGTAGAAATTGCGCGTCGAGGCGATTTGGTTTTCGCGAGTACGACGAACCTGCCAGACCAGCCCCACGACCAACGCCGCGAACAGGATGCTGCCCACACCCAACGCCCACCAGGCTCGCGTCCGCCACAACACCCAGAGGATCAGTCCGCCCATGGCGACCCAAACGCCTTGGTATTCCCACAGATCCGGCAACGTTGCGGGCGCGACGACCGACACCAGCAATCCGCCCAGCGCACCGCCCGCGGCGATGCAGAGATAAAAGGTGGTGAGGTGTCGCGGTGCAGGCCGGTAACGAACCAATTCGCCATGGCAGACCATGCAGCCAATGAACAGTCCCGCCGTGTGCGCCAGCACCTGCCATCGCAACGGCATGTCCACGCCCCAGAACAACGCCACGCACACGCCTGCCGCGGCCAACGGCCACTGCGCGAGCCAGAGCCCGCGTCGATACCAGCGCTCGCTGTCGAAGCAGAGAATGAACGAGAGCAGATACAGGCTCAGCGGCAAAACCCAGAGGAAAGGCACGACGGAGACATCCTGCGACAGTTGGTTCGTGGTGGCGAGCAGCAGGACGGAACTGCACGCCGGGAAGGCGATCCAGAGCCAACGGGTGCTCCAGCCCGGCAACGGCTCCTGGCCGGTCACTGCCACCGTGACCTTACCGGCCGCCGCGCGCCAGGCACACAGCCCGCAGACCAGAGCGAAAACAAGAAAGAGAACCGCCCAGCCGGTCGCCTGGGCGCTGACCGATAACCACGGTTCGAAGCCAAACGGATAACTCAGCAGCGCCAGCAACGAGCCGGCATTGGAGAGCGCGTAAAGCCGGTAAGGAGAACGCCCGGGGAAGCGGCCGCGGAACCACGCTTGCAGCAGCGGGCCGGTCGCTGACAACACGAAGTAAGGAATGCCGATGTTGACCGCGAGCAACAGCAGGATGCGCAACGCGGGATCTTCGTCACCCTGCGGCCGCCAATGCGCGCCCGGCAGGATTTTCAGGAAAAACAGGGCGCCTGCCAGCAGCACGAGATGGAGGCGGCGTTGGATGACAGGACGTTGCCGGGCGAGCCAGAACGCGTACGCGTACCCGGCCAGGAGCAGCGTTTGGAAAAACAACATGCAGGTCGTCCAGACCGCCGGCGTGCCGCCGAACCACGGCAGAATCGCCTTCGCGAGGAGCGGTTGGACCTGGAACAACAGGAACGCGCTCAGGAAAATCGTGACCGCATAAAGCCACATGGTGGGCGGGAAACTACCGGAACAGGGCGGCGAAAACAACGCTTGTGCGTTGGCCGGTTTGACGCGGTGCTGTGCGCAGGTAGAATACGCGGCACGTGAAAATCCCACTCGAAGACAATTTCAATGACATCCTCAGCAAGGCTTGCCGGGGGCTGAAACTCACGGACGAACAGGTCGCTCAGCGCGCCAAGCTGACGCTGGCGCAAGTCGCGGCGGCCAAGGACGGGAAGTTCGACGAGGAAGTCGTTCGCAAAATGGCACGGGTGTTGGGGCTGGGGGACTCGACGCTGGTCGCGCTGGGGCGCCAGGCTTGGTTTCCGGCAGATCCCGGTGAGATTACCGGGCTCGCCTGTTTCAACACGCCGTACGGCGACATGACCGTCAACAGCTACGTCGTGTTCGATCCCGCGACGAAGGTGGCGGCCGCCTTCGATACTGGCGCGGACTGCACCGACATGCTGGCGTTGCCGGTGAAGATCCAGCAGATTTTCATCACCCACATCCACGGCGACCACATTCTCGAACTCGACCGGCTCAAGGAGAAGACAGGCGCGCAGGCGTTTGTCAGCATGCGCGAGCCCATCGCCGGCGCGGACGTGTTTGGCGATGGCCAGCGCTTTGCGATTGGCAGCCTGCAGGTCGAGGCGCGCCGCACCAGCGGACATGCCCGGGGGGGCGTGACTTACGTGGTGACCGGCTTGGCGAAACGCCTGGCCATCGTCGGCGATGCGTTGTTTGCCGGCTCGATGGGCGGCGGCATGGTGAGCTACGCCGAGGCGCTGCAGACCAACCGCGTCAACCTGTTGAGCTTGCCGGATGACACAGTGATCTGCCCGGGGCACGGCCCGTTGAGCACCGTGGGCGAAGAGAAACAACACAACCCGTTTTTTTCTTAAAGGAGCGACGATGGAGCGAATTGGATTTGTCGGCGTGGGGCGGATGGGCGCGAACATGGCGCGCCGTTTGCAGGAAGTCGGCTACCCGGTAACGGTTCTGTACGATGCACGCACCGCAGCAGCGGAAACTTTGGCCAAGGAACTGGGCTGCGCCGCCAGTGCCACCTTGGCCGGCGTCACGGCCGCGGCGGATGCCATCTTCACGGTGGTCACCGATGACAAGGCAATGCTGAAGATCTTTGCCGGTAAGAAGGACAATCTCCTGACGGGCGCCCGCGGCAAGGTGTTCGTGAACTGCGCCACTGTTTCACCGGCCACGCACGTGGCCATCGAGAAGCTCGCGAAGAAAGCCGGTGCTGCCACGCTGGAAGGTTGTTTGGCGTCGAGTATCAACCAGGCACGGGCCGGCACCCTTTACCTGATGTGCGCGGGCGAGCGCGCGACCTTCAACAAGGTCGAGCCGCTGCTTCGTCACCTGAGCGATGAGGGCAAACTGATGCGCTACATCGGTTCTGCCGGTAAGGCCGCGCAGGTGAAGGCGTTGGTCAACATGGTGATGAACATCAACACCGCTGGTCTGGCCGAAGGGCTCGGTCTCGGTGCGGCGTTGGGCCTCGACCTGAAGATGTTGATGGAAATATTCAGCCAGACCGGCGCCAACAGTCGCGTTCTGGCGACCGACGGCGAGGACATGGTGAACCGCGAGCATTCCTGTTTCTTTTCCGCCGCGCATGCTGCCAAGGACAGCGGAATCGCGTTGGCGTTGGGTAAAAAGGTGAAGCTCAATCTCCCGCTCGCGACCGCCACGTGCCGCCAATACCGCAAGCTCGTGCAAGCCGGTCTCGGCGAACTCGACAAATCCGGCATCGCCGAACTCACGTTCCGAGGACGCGGCCCGCGCTCGCCGAGGCGCGCTTGACTGTCAAAGGTCGTCACCTATAGTGCCGCGTAGTCATGGATACAGACGAACCTGGAGGTAGTCACAGTCCGCTGGGTCCGCGGTTCCCGGCCACGGGACGCGGGCAATGGGGCGCGGTGTCGGATGCAGATTGGAACGACTGGCGCTGGCAGTTGCGCCACCGCATCACCACGCTCGATCAACTCGGAAACTCCATCCAACTGACCCGCGAGGAGCGCGCGGGCGTCATCTTGGCCGGCAGCAAACTCGCGCTCGCCATCACGCCGTTCTTCTTCAATCTCATCGACCGCGACGACCCGAACTGTCCGATCCGTCGCCAAGTCGTCCCGCGTTTCGAGGAAACCACGCGCGCCCCGTGGGAGATGATCGACCCCTGCGGCGAAGACGAACACATGCCCGTCCCCGGCTTGGTTCATCGGTATCCTGACCGGGTGCTTTTCCTCGTGACGGACCGGTGCGCTGCCTATTGCCGGTACTGCACCCGCAGCCGCGTCGTCAGCGGGGCGGGGGAACTGCATCTGCACACCGAGTTCGATGCCGCCATCCAGTACATCCGCGAACACATCGAAGTCCGCGACGTGTTGCTCAGTGGCGGCGACCCGCTCCTGTTCAGCGACGACAAGCTCGAACACATCCTCGCTCAACTGCGCGCCATCCCGCATGTCGAGTTCCTGCGCATCGGCACGCGCATCCCGATCTTCCTCCCGCAACGCATCACGCCCGAACTCTGTGCGATGTTGAAGAAATACCATCCGCTCTGGATCAGCATCCACATGAACCATCCGCGGGAAGCCACCGCCGAGGTCCGCGACGCCTGCGCCCGCCTCGCCGATGCCGGCATCCCCTTGGGGAACCAAACGGTGCTGTTGCGCGGCGTCAACGACGATGTCGCCACCATGAAGGAGCTCATGCACAGACTCCTCATGATGCGCGTTCGCCCGTATTACATCTACCAGTGCGATCTCGTTCACGGCACGCATCACCTGCGCGCCTCCGTCCGCAAAGGTCTCGAGATCATCGAGGCGTTGCGCGGACACACCACCGGCTACGCCGTCCCGCAATTTGTCATCGACGCCCCCGGCGGCGGCGGCAAGGTGCCGGTCGGCCCCGAGTACGTCCTGGCGCACGACAAACAACGCGTCATCATCCGCAACTACGAAGGCAAAGTCTTCGAGTACCCCGAGCCCGGCGACGAACCAGCCGACAAGATCTGTGGGAGCGACCTGCCGGTCGCGACCGGCTAAGGCAAATCGCAGCGCCGCTTCCTTGCTCCCCCGGCCGTGCTCTGTTAGGGTCCGCGCATGTCTACAATCATTCTCAAGCCGGGCAAGGACCGGCGGTTACGGGCCGGACACTCATGGGTTTACGTGGGCGAAGTCGCCGACCTGACCGGCGATCCCAAGGACGGCGATGAAGTCGAAATCCGCGACCATCGCGGCCGTTCCCAAGGCCGCGGCCTGCTCAACACGCAATCCCAGATCATCGTCCGCCGTTTCACGACCCAGGACGAACCGCTCGACGAAAACTTCTTCCGCCGCCGATTACAGGCGGCCTTTGCTTACCGGCAGGGCGACACCTGCCGGCTCGTTTTCTCCGAGGCCGACCAACTACCCGGGCTCATCGCTGACCGCTTCGGCGACGTTGTCGTGATCCAAGCGCTCACCCTCGGCATCGACCAGCGCAAACAAATGATCCTTCGGCTGCTGCGCGAGTTCTTGCAGCCGCGCGCCATCCTCGAACGCAGCGATGCGCCGTCGCGACGCCTCGAAGGCCTGCCCGAAACCAAGGGCGCGCTCTACGGCGAGGCCAATGGCCTGACCACCATCAACGTCCACGGCGTCCAATTCGCCGTGAACCTGCTCGATGACCAGAAGACCGGCTTCTTCCTCGACCAGGCCGAGAACTACCGGCTCGTCGGCGAACGCTGTGCCGGCAAGAAGGTCCTCGACTGCTTCACTTATCACGGCGGGTTCGCGCTCTTCGCCGCCCAAGCCGGGGCGGCCAGTGTCGAGGCCATCGAGATTTCCGCGCCCGCCGTCGCCCGCGCCCAGCGCAATGCCGAGCTCAACAACGCCACCGGTAACGTCACCTTCCAGTGCGCCAATGCGTTCGACGTCCTCAAGCAGTACGATGCCGCCAAACGCCAGTTCGATGTCGTCATCCTCGATCCGCCGACCTTCACGCGCACGAAACAGAACGTCGAAGACGCCCTGCGCGGTTACAAGGAGATCAACCTCCGCGCCTTGAAGATGTTGCCGCCCGGCGGCCTGCTCGCGACCTTTACCTGCTCGCATCACATCGGCCCTGACCTGTTCATGGACGCCGTGCTCGATGCCGCCGCCGACGCGCGCAAGACCGTCCGCCTCGTCCAACGTCTCACCCAGGCTCCCGATCACCCGATCCTGCCGGCCATTCCCGAGACTGAATACCTGAAAGGACTGCTGCTGGAGGTCATCTGAACATGAGTTGCCGGTTGCGTTGTGCGAGGGCCTCCTGTGTTGTGCGAGAGTTCCACTGTGTTGTGCGAGGGTTCCACTGTGTTGTGCGAGAGTTCCACTGTGTTGTGCGAGGGTCTCCGACCCCGCACTCCGAGCGACCGCAGGTCTCCCGGACCGCACGCCACGGCTGGAGACCTGCGGTCACTCAAACGGCGCGGTCGGGAGACCGGCGCCGAACAGGCAAGGAGATGATCTGATATGAGTGCGCTTCACGAATTGCGGACGCGGTTGGCCGAGGTCAACGATCTCGAATCGGCAGCGGCACTGCTTTACTGGGACCAAGCCACCTACATGCCGGCCGAGGGCGCGGCAGCGCGTGGACGCCAGATGGCGACGCTGTCGCGGCTCGCGCACGAGAAGTTCACCGACGTCGCCGTGGGCAAGCTCCTCGACATGGCGCAGGCCGGTAACGAGGAGGAAGCGGCGCTCTTGCGCGTCGCGCGCCACGATTACGAGAAGGCGACGAAGGTACCGGCTTCGTTTGTCGCCGAAATGAGCGCGCACGGGGCGCTTTCCTACGAGACTTGGGCGAAGGCGCGACCCGCCAACGATTTTCGCGCCGTCCAGCCGATGCTCGAAAAGACGCTCGACCTCAGCCGTCAACTTGCCGGCTTCTTTCCCGGTCACCAACACATCGCCGACCCGCTGATTGACTATGCCGACGAAGGTATGACGGTGGCGACGTTGCGTCCGCTCTTTGCCGAGTCGCGCCGCGAGTTGGTGCCGCTCGTGCAAGCCATCGCCGCGCAGCCGGTCGCCGATGATTCCTGTTTGCGGCAGGACTTCCCGGAGGAGAAACAACTCGCGTTCGGCCGGCAAGTCATCGAACGCTTCGGCTACGATTTCGCCCGCGGCCGGCAGGATAAGACGCTGCATCCGTTCATGACCAAGTTCTCGCTGGGCGACGTCCGCATCACCACCCGCGTGAAGCCCGACGACCTCGGCGACGCGCTCTTCAGCACGATGCACGAAGCCGGGCACGCGCTCTACGAACAGGGCATCTGCCGCGCGTTCGAAGCCACGCCGCTGGCGGGCGGCGCCTCCTCGGGCGTCCACGAAAGCCAGTCCCGCCTCTGGGAAAACGTCGTTGGCCGCAGCCGCGCCTTCTGGCAATTCTTCTACCCGCAACTCCAGGCCGCCTTCCCCGCGCAGTTGGGCAGCGTCACGCTCGACACCTTTTACCGGGCCATCAACAAGGTCCAACGCTCCCTCATCCGCACGGACGCCGACGAAGTGACCTACAACCTCCACGTCATGATCCGGTTCGACCTCGAACTCGCGCTGCTCGAAGGCCAGCTCGCCGTGCGCGACCTGCCGGCCGCCTGGCACGAACGTTACCGCTCCGACCTCGGTCTCACCGCGCCCGATGATCGCGACGGCGTCTTGCAGGACGTCCACTGGTATCACGGCGGCATCGGCGGCGCGTTCCAAGGCTACACGCTTGGCAACATCCTCAGCGCCCAAATCTTCGACGCCGCAAGCCGCGCCCTCCCGACCTTGCCGGCCGAGATCGCGAGCGGCGAGTTTACCGGCCTGCGCACCTGGCTCACCACGAACCTCTACCAACACGGCCGCCAGTTCTCCCCGCCCGATCTGATCCAGCACGCTACCGGTTCCGCTCTCCAAGTCGCCGCCTACATCGCCTACCTCCGCCACAAATACAGCGAACTCTACCCGCTCTGAAACCACGAATGAACGCGAATGAACGCGAATCAAACCACCAAGATGAAGAACTGACTTTGCCGGTCTTTGTCTTTCCGCCGTTGCCGCCGAAGCCGGTCTCGCTGGAGCTCTGGCAACAGCTCAATGAGCAACTGGTGAAAGAGTTGAAGCAGCCGGACCAGTACGACCACCTCCAGCAAAGCCCCGCCCACACGCCGGTGCCTGTCCCGTTCCGTTTGTGATGGGGCTGGTGATCCACCGCGTCCGACGCGCGCGGCGACCAATGAGGGGCGTCGGAGGCGTTTTCTGGA
>JBFZFE010000085.1:0-7353 GCA_041306525.1 Verrucomicrobiota bacterium
GCAACCACGGCATGAGCCGGACCGTACCGGCGGTGACCGACAAATACGTCGTGGCCATCGGGCCCAAGAACCACGTTCTCTGCGTTGAGACCGATACCGGCAAGTTTGTCTGGGGGCTCGATCTGGTGAAGGATTTCGGCTCGGCGGTGCCCGAGTGGTACGCGGGACAATGTCCGTTGATCGATGGGGAGAATGTCATCCTCGCCCCGAGTGGCGATTGCATGGTCATGGCGGTGGAACTGGCCACCGGCAAGGTGGTGTGGCGTTCGCCCAACCCGCGGGACTGGAAGATGACGCATACCTCGCTGACGCCGATGGAGTTTGCGGGCAAGCGTTTCTACATTTACAGCGCCAGCCTGGGGGTGGCCGGCATTGACGCGGCGGATGGGTCGTTGCTGTGGGAGTCGGAGGCCTGGAAGGTGCAGATTGCCGCGTGCGCTTCGCCCGTGGTGGTGGGCAAGGACAAGATCTTCTTCTCGGGCGGCTACAACGCCGGTTGCATGCTGGCCCAGCTCAAGGAGAAAGACGGCAAGATCTTCCTCGAAGAGATTTGGCGGCTCAAAGCCACGCAGTTCGGTTCGACCCAGCAGACGCCGATCCTCTATCAGGACCACCTGTATGGGGTGCGTCCCGATGGTCAGTTTGCCTGTGTGAACCTCGACGGCAAAGTTGTCTGGACCAGCAGCGCGGCTGAGCGTTTTGGCTTGGGTCCGTACCTGCTCGCCAACGGATTGTTCTACATCCTCAGCGACGATGGTCGCCTCGTGCTTGCTGAGGCAAATACTTCCGAGTATCGTCGCCTCACACAGGGTCAGGTTCTACATGGCCACGATGCTTGTGGCCCGATGGCATTGGCAGACGGTCGGTTGTTGTGCCGGGACCTGACAGAAATGGTTTGTTTGAACGTGACCGGAGGGAAATAGGGATGGCTGACGACAAGAAAGCGCTTGATCGCCGCAAATTCATCGGCACTGCAGCCGCGGGGGCGGGACTGCTTGCGGCCGGCGGCGTCATTGGTTGGTTGACCAATCGCAGCAAAGCCACGGCCTTTACCGGCCAGCAAAGCCGCGCGCCGTTGGACCAACGTTTCACCTATGACGTGGCCGAGTACCTGAAGATTGATCCCCAACTGATTCAGTATGAAGAGACCGGCAACTTTGCCACCGAACTGGAAACACCGAAGTGCCTGGCAGTCGATGCCGCCGACAAGCTGTATGTCGGTGGCGACCAAGTCGTGAAGGTGCTCGACCTCCGAGGGGTGCTGCGGACGACGATCAAGTTGCCCGGTCAGCCTCAAGCCATCACGATGGGCGCCGACGGCCGGCTTTATGTGGCGTTGAAGAATCAATTCATGGCTTTCGATGCTGCGGGCGCGGAAGCAGGCCAGAGTGAACGTCTCGGCGACCGCGTGGTGCTCACGGCCATTGCGCAACACGCGGACTGGGTTTACCTCGCCGATGCCGGCAACCGCGAAGTGCTGATCTGCGACAAGGCGGGCGCGATTCAGAAGCAGTTCGGCAAAGTGGACAAGGCTCCCCGGGGACAGGGGTTCTCGGTCCCGAGCCCTTACTTCGACCTGCTCGTCGGCGACGGGCGTTTGTGGGTGGTCAACCCGGGACGCAACATCGTGCAGGCTTACAGTCTCGACGGGAATTACGAGTCGGCTTGGGGCGGAACCGGTCTGGCGATTGAGGGGTTCACTCCTTGCTGTAATCCCTCGCACCTGGCGCGCCTGTCCGACGGCAGGTTTGTGACCAGCGAGAAGGGCATCAATCGCATCAAGGTTTACAGCGCCAAAGGCGAGTTCCAATGCGTCGTCGCCGGTCCTGAACAACTCGGTCGTTCGGCGGAGGAGACGCAGAAGGCCTTCACCGATGCCAATGCCGGGATCGTTTATGACATCGCCTGCGATTCGGCTGGTCGCGTCTATGCCCTCGATTTGGCACGCAAGACGGTGCGGATCTTCACGCCGAAAAAACAGGCAACCGCATGAACATCCCTCCCCAGAATCGCCGTGATTTTCTCCGCCTCGCCGGTCGCACCGTAGTCCTCGGTGGCATCGGCGCATTGGGCGCGTCGCTGTTCCGTCGCGAGGGACTGACTGATGCCTGCATCAACAACGAGATTTGCGTGAATTGTCGTCGTCACGGCAACTGCGAGTTGCCGGCAGCAACCATCTACCGGGAGGGACAAGAAAAGGGGGATTACAATGGCTGAGGGCACCACACGGATCAACCGACGCGAGTTTCTGGCCAACGGCGTGCGCGGCGCGGCGCTCGTCGGCTTGGGCGCCTTGGGCGGGGGACTGGTCGCTTCGCGGGCGCAAGCCGAGGACACCGTCTGGCAGATCGACCCGTACAAATGCACCATGTGCGGGCGTTGTGCGACGGATTGTGTGCTGGAACTTTCCGCTGTGAAATGCGTGCACGCCGCCGACATGTGCGGTTACTGCAATCTCTGCACCGGTTACTTCGAGCCGCAGCCGGTCGGGTTGAATACCGGCGCCGAAAACCAGCTCTGTCCGACCGGGGCCATCGAGCGGAAGTTCATCGAGGACCCGTACTACGAGTACAAGATCATCGAACCGCTCTGCATCGGTTGCGCCAAGTGCGTGAAGGGCTGCGCGATGTTCGGCAACGGCTCCCTCTACCTGCAAATCCGCCACGAGCGGTGCGTCAACTGCAACGAATGCACCATCGCCCGCGTCTGTCCTGCCGATGCCATCAAGCGCGTTCCGCGCAGCCAGGCTTACGTCATCAAGAACCAGCAAGGCAAGGGATGAGGACTGTTCGCGGTCGTTGGCTTCAATGGGGTGTGTTCGCTGTCCTTTGCCTGGCGGCGTTCAGCGTTTTTGGCGTCCAGCGTTTTCCGCCACCCGAATTCACTGAGACAGGTCACCAGCTCCCGTCTTTGATCAGCATCCCGCCCCGGTCGCTTCTTTGGCAGTATTTTGATGTGTTCGTTCTGCTGGTGGTGTTGTCGCTCTCGACCTGGCTCGCGCTCAAGAAGCGTTCCCGCAATGGCCTGGTCTGGACCGGCATCTTCAGTATTCTGTACTTCGGTTTCTACCGGAAGGGCTGCATCTGCGCGATTGGCGCCATTCAGAACATTGCCCAAGGCGTGTTTGATCCGACCTACATTGTGCCGTTTACGGCGCTCGTTTTTGGATTGGTGCCGATCGCATTTGCGCTCTTTTTCGGGCGCACGTTCTGCGCGGGCGCCTGTCCGCACGGCGCGCTGCAAGACCTGTTGCTCATCAAGCCCATCAACATCCCGAACTGGCTGGAGCATGGGCTGCGGATGCTGGCTTACATCTATCTCGGCTTGGCCGTGGTGTTCGCAGCCACGGGCGGCGGATACATCATCTGCCAGTACGATCCTTTCATCCCGATTTTCCGGCTCAGTGGCGATACGTTCATGGTCATCACCGGCGTCATCTTCCTCCTTGTGGGCATGTTTGTCGGTCGCCCGTATTGTCGGTTCTTCTGTCCCTATGGCGTGTTGCTGGGCATGGGCGGCAGCTTTTCGAAATGGCGGGTTCGCATCACGCCGGACACCTGCACGAAATGCCGCCTCTGTGAGCAGTCCTGTCCGTTCAACGCCATCAACAAGTCTTCGCTTGCGGAGGTCGACGCCAGCAATCTTGGGCCCGACAAGCGCCGGTTGGCTTGGCTGCTCGTGCTGGCGCCGTTGCTGATCGCGGGGGGCATCTATCTGGGCGGCCACACCGGCAAGACGATGGCCCGCAAACATGCACGCGTGAACCTGGCGGAGCGCATCCACTTCGAGGAATCCGGCAAAGTGGTGGGCACCACCGACGCCTCGGCTGCCTACCGGGGAACCGGCAAGCCGCTTGACGAGCTTTTCGCCGAGGCCGGCAAGGTGCGCGACCGTTACGTGTTGGCGGGGCGCTGGGCCGGTGGCTGGATTGCCTTGGTCATTGCCGGCAAGCTGGTTTCACTCGCGATGCGCCGTCGGCGTCCCGACTATGAGGCCGACCAGATGCGTTGCGTCGCCTGTGCCCGTTGCTACGAGTATTGCCCCCAGGAACACCTGCGGCGGCAGACTCTTTACGGCATTCCCATGCCACTTGCGATGGCGGAGAAGGCAGTCGCTCCCACGCCCGCCACGCTCGGTAAATTGGAGCCTGTGGAGCCTGTGGGCACGAAGTGATGAAACCCGAACATCGCAAGCTCTGTTTCCAGGCTGCGCAGGCGGTGGCGATTGCGTCGGCGGTGTTCATGTTGCTGGCCGGTGGGGTGCTGATCGCCAATCAGTTTGCCGGCAAGGTCGGCGGCATGATGAAGTCGCAGGAGATCAGCCACCTTCAGGCTGAACTCAAAAAGCAGCCGAAGAACGAACAGTTGAAGGACCACATCCGCCTCGTGGACTTGCATCTGCGTCGCAACACGTTTTACCAGCTCGAACTCTCCTTCAACACCACCCGCGCCCTCGTCTGGAGCCTGGTCATTTTGTTGGCCAGCGTGCATCTGGTCCGCACCTTCCGCGCGACACCGCCAAACCCTCTGGAGTGGGGACCGCGTGACACGGGTGAGGAGCGCCAGAGCAATCGCATCGGCCGGTACGCCGTCGCGGCTGTGTTTGGTTTTGCCATTGCCGCCGGTGTGATGGTCTCCATCCATCCGGTGCAGTTGCCGGGCAAACAAGCGACGGTCGAGGTGGTTGAAACGCCCGCCACCGCCGCGGAACTGGCGGCCAACTGGATTTCGTTTCGTGGACCCAATGGACGCGGACAGTTCCCGGCTGCGACGATTCCGGTGGGGTGGGACGGCGCGACCGGCAAGGGAGTACTATGGAAAACCGAGGTGCCGCTGCCGGGGTTGAGTTCGCCCGTGCGCTGGGACAACGCCCTCTTCCTGACCGGCTCAAGCAAGGATGAGAATCGCCTGTTTCGCTTCGATGTCGAATCAGGCGCCTTGGTCTGGTCCAGTGCGGTGAAAGTTCTCAATGGCCCCAAGCCCGGTGATGCCAAGGTCAACGACGGCACCGGCTTGGCGGCGCCGACGCCGGTCACCGATGGACGACGCGTCTACGTGATGTTCGCCAACGGTGACGTGGCGGCGTTCACCCTCGCGGGTAAACAGGTCTGGGCCAAAAGCGTCGGTCTGCCCGAGAACTCCTACGGTTACTCGGCGTCGCTGTTGCTTCACGAGGACAAGATTTTCATCCAGTACGACGTCGGCAGCGAGGAGGATGGCAAGTCAAAGATGATTGCGCTCGACAGCCGCACCGGTCAGGAGGCGTGGTCGGTGAAACGCGAAGTCGGCGGTGGCTGGACCTCACCGGCGTTGATCGACAACCAAGTGGTGGCCGCCGGTAATCCTTGGGTCGTCTCCTACGATCCCGCCACCGGCAAGGAACTGTGGAAGGCAAACCTGTTGCATGGCGATGTCGCCCCCTCGCCGATTCAAGCCGGTGGCTTCGTCGTGGTCACAGCCCCCGGCGCCGAAATGTTTGGCCTCAAGGACGGCAAGACCGTCTGGACGCTGAAGGATGGCGTGCCCGAAACCAGTTCACCCGGCAGCGACGGCCAACGGATTTACGTCATCTCCAGCGGCGGCGCACTGACCTGCATTGACGCTGCGACCGGCAAGGTGAAGTGGACCGAGGAACTCGGCGAAGAAGGCTACGCCTCGCCGGTGGTGGCCAGCAACGGCGTGCTGATTGTCCAGCGCAACGGCACGATGATCGTCGTGGAGAACGCCGACGCTTTCAAGCAGCTGCACAAAGCCGAACTGGGCGAAGCCTGCGACGCCACGCCGTTGCTGCACAACGGCCGCATCTACATCCGCGGGCAGAAACATCTCTACTGCCTCGGCGAACCGAACGTGACGACGCAATGATTCAAGAATCATACGATCTGTTTCTGGCAAAGCTGTTGGAGAAGACCGGCCGCGGCCCGGATGCCACGATCCCGATCCTGCAAGGCATCCAGCGGGAATACCGGTATTTGCCACAGGAAGCGCTCAGGCGGGTGAGTGAACTCACGGACATCAGCCTGCCGCAGCTGACCGGGGTCTCGACCTTCTATCATCAGTTCCGCCACAAACCGATGGGACGGCATAATGTGCGCGTTTGCCACGGCACGGCCTGTTATGTGAAGGGCGCACCGAACGTGACGGAGTCGTTGCGCAGCGCGCTGAAGATTGCGGACGGTGACGATACCGATCCGGAGCAGATTTTCACGGTGCAGGACGTGTTTTGCGTGGGCTGTTGCTCGCTCGCGCCGGTGGTGCAGGTGGACGATCTCACGTACGCCTACCAAAGCTACAAGAACGCACCGGAGACCTTGAAGGACTACCTGCGGTTGCAGGAATCGAAGTCCGTTGCCGGCAAGAAGAGCGGTCATGCAATGGATCGCAGTTCACGGGGTGTGGCGGGTCAGATTGGCATCTGCCTGGATTCCTGCTGCGTGGCTCGTGGCTGTGGCCGGGTGGAGGAGGAACTGCGCGAGGTGATCGCCCAGAACCGCCTGCCCATCGAAGTCATCCGGGTGACTTGTCCGTTGATGTGTGAAACGATGCCGCTGCTGGAGGTGCACCTGCCCGGTCAGCCGCTGATCAAATACGGTCGCGTTCAACCAGAAGACGTCAAAGGCATCGTCGAACGCCATTTTCAGCCCGGCGGTTTGGTGAAGCGGTTCACCACGCGCCTTTCCCAGACCCTTGAAAAGATGGTCGGGGGCGACATATGGGAACCGCCGATGCATTTCCCGTTGAACCCGCGCCAGCCGAGCATGGTGGCGTTCTACGGTCCGCAACGCCACATCGCGACGGAAGATTTCGGCGTCTATGACCCGGTGGATCTCGTCGCATACCGTCGTCACCACGGTTTCAAGGCTCTTGAACTCTGTTTGAAGGAACTCAAGCCCGAGCAGGGGATCGAGGCATTGAAGAAGAGCGGCTTGCGCGGCCGCGGCGGGGCAGGGTTCCCGACCGGCTTGAAATGGGAAAAGGTGCGGGCCGGCAAGGGCGAGAAGAAGTACGTGGTCTGCAACGGCGATGAAGGCGACCCAGGCGCTTTCATGGACCGCATGCTGATGGAGTCATTCCCGTACCGGGTCATTGAGGGGATGATGATCGCCGCGTTCAGCGTCGGGGCGGACGAAGGTTACGTCTATGTGCGCGCCGAGTATCCGTTTGCGGTGGCGCGGTTGCACGAGGCGGTTCGCAAGCTCACCGAGGAAGGCATTCTCGGCGAGAACGTCCTCGGGACAGGGTTCCGTTTCAAGCTGCACATCTTCGAGGGCGCTGGCGCCTTCGTTTGCGGTGAAGAGACGGCGTTGATGGAGTCCATCGAGGGCAAACGCGGCATTCCGCGCCTGAAGCCGCC
>JBFZFE010000086.1:0-3775 GCA_041306525.1 Verrucomicrobiota bacterium
CCCGGTAGCAGAGCGGATGCAGATCTGTCTTTTCGACCGGCGCATCGCCGTCCAGCGGCTGCAAGGTATTGCGCCGGACATAAAGCAAGGGAACGCTGTTGTTCCACTGGCAAAGCTGTTCGCTCTGCGCGCTGTCCCAATGACGGCTCCAGCGTTCCCAAAGCCATTGCGGATGCGAGAAACGCACCCACGGGGGCGCCGATGTCAGCGTGGCCTTGTCCCAGCGTCGCAAGACGGCATTGACGAAGCCGCTCTCGGCCCGGTTGGCATGTAGTTTGGCGAGCGCGACCGATTCATGCACCGCGGCGTGGGCCGGTACCTTCAGGAAGTGGAGTTGATACAGGCCGAGCTGCAAAATCAGGCTCACGATGTCCCGTGGCGGCTTGGTGACGAGCTGCGACTGCAGAAATTCCAGCGCGGATTTGTTGCGGAGGTAGCCGTAGAACAAATCCATCGTCAACGCCCGGTCGGGCCCGGTAATCGCCATGCCGGTCAGTCGTTCCTCGAGCAATTCGTCCGCCAAGCGGCCGGACCGGCTCCAGCGCTGCACCAAATCCAAGGCAAGTTCGCGAGAATTCACGACCCGACGCTACACAATCGGCTTGCGTTTGACCAGCGACGACCTAATGTTCGCGCTCGCGAGTTTCATGGTTTCTGCGTCGAACATCCTGGCCATCGTCGGCCGTCCCAACGTGGGGAAGAGCGCGCTCTTCAACCGCATTGTCGGGCGGCGTGTGTCCATCGTTCACGAGGAAGCCGGCGTCACCCGCGACCGCGTTAGTGCCCAGGCGCAGTGGGACGAAAAGGCCTTCGAGGTCGTCGATACCGGCGGCATTGCGTTCATGGATGATGAAAAAGGCGGCGATGAACTCGCCTTGGCCACACGACAGCAGGCCGAAGTGGCCATTGCCTTGGCCAGTGTGTTGATCCTGGTCGTGGACGTGAGCGCGGGCGTGATGCCGCTCGACAAGGAAATCGCCCGCAAACTCCGTTCCAGCGGCAAGCGAATCATCCTGGCGGTCAACAAGGTGGACAACGACCGGCGCTCGGCCGGTGTGGATGAATTCGCGGAGCTTGGTTTCGACGAAGCATTCCCGATTGCGGCCATTCACGGCTTGGGCGTGCCGGAACTGGTGACGGCGGCCACGGCCGATTTCGAGCCGATCACCGCGCTGGTCACCTCGACGCCCACGCGGCTGGCCATTGTCGGTCGTCCCAACGTCGGGAAGTCCTCGCTGATCAATGCGATCCTGCAGAGCGAGCGCACCATCGTCAGCGAGATTGCCGGCACCACGCGCGATTCGGTGGATGTGCCGTTCACGGTCAACGACAAGCCGTACCTGCTCATCGACACGGCCGGGTTGCGGCACAAACGCAAAATCAAGTCGTCGGTGGACCAGTTCGGCCTGATGCGGGCTGAACGCACCATCCGCGAGTGCGACGTGGCCGTCTTGGTGCTCGACGCGATGGATGGCGTGACGAAGCAGGACAAGGCGATTGCCGGCCAGATCGAAGAGGCTGGTCGCGGTTGCGTGATTCTGGTGAACAAATGGGATCTGGCCGCCGAGGAGGAAGCCAAGGGGCTGAAGACGGTCGGCCACCAGAAGCCGAAATCATTCCGCCAGCAGTACGTCGAGGCCCTGCGGAAAGAGTTGTTTTTCCTGAACTGGGCGCCGGTGTTGTTCGTGTCCGCCAAGACGGGCGAATGCGTGCAGGATGTTTTCCAGCAGGTGGCGGTCATCGAGCGCGAAATGGTCAAGCGCGTCGAAACCCCGCAACTCAACAAACAGCTGATTCAAGCGATGGCGGCCTACCCGGCCCCCATCGTGCATGGTCGGCGGCTGCGGGTGTTCTACGCTTTTCAACAGCCGGTCACCCCGCCGACCTTCATTCTCTTCGTCAACGACAAGCAATGTCTGACGCCGCATTACGAGCGCTATCTGATGGCCCGGATGCGCGATCTTTGGGGTTTTACCGGCTGTCCGCTGCGGTTGATACTGCGTCCGCGCGAGCGGCGGGCGTTTGTAAAAACCTAAGCCGGCCAGCGTGGAATGAACTTTTTTCATCGGAAGGGAATTTTTTCTTGAAACCACTACATATGGTGCCGTACTTTGCGCCCTGTCGCAATTACAAGGGGGTGGGAATCCCGACGTTCCCGGCCCATGGGGATCCAGTTGAAACTTTCGCGCAGTTGTTGGGCGCACAAGGAGATGGTCGTGATTACATTAAAGCAGAGCACGGGGATGTCGTCTGTGAATAAGGGCAAAGCCTCACAGAAAAACTACGCGGCCGAGTTACCGGTCGGGACCAACGGCAAAGCCAACAAACGCAAGAACGGCGCCCGCGGCGTTCCGGCCGCTCCACCAAGGAGAAGTGGCCTGACCGTGCCGCGAACCTTCAGCCAACCGGGCGTGCACCCCTTCGACGAACTCGAATGGGACCGCCGCATCGCCGAGATCACCGATGACACCGGCAAGACGATCTTCAAGCAGGAGAACGTCGAGGTGCCGCGGAACTGGTCGGTGTTGGCCACCAAGGTTGTCGTCTCGAAGTATTTCTACGGCGAGAACGGCACCAGCGAGCGCGAGCAGAGCGTGCGCCAGCTGGTTCATCGCGTCACGCGCACCATCGCCGACTGGGGCAAGGACGGGGGTTACTTCGCCAGCGATGCGGATGCCGAGACGTTCTACCAGGAGCTGACCTGGCTCTGCGTCAACCAGTACGGCTCGTTCAACAGCCCGGTCTGGTTCAACTGCGGTCTGCACCACGTTTACGGCGTCGGCAAGGACGGCAGCGGCGCGGGCCATTTCCATTACGCGAAGGCCACGAACAACATTCAAAGCAGCCCGTCGCAATACGAATATCCGCAGTGTTCCGCCTGTTTCATCCAGTCCGTCGGCGACACGATGGAAGACATCATGGAGCTGGCCCGCAGCGAAGCGATGCTGTTCAAGTACGGCAGCGGGACCGGCACCGACCTCTCGACGTTGCGCAGTCGCCGTGAAAAGCTTTCCGGTGGCGGCCGCCCCAGCGGTCCGATGTCATTCCTGCGCGTGTACGACGCCATTGCCAGCGTGGTGAAATCCGGTGGCAAGACGCGTCGCGCCGCCAAGATGAACACCCTCAAGGTCTGGCACCCCGACATCAAGGATTTCATTGATGCCAAGATCAAGGAAGAACGCAAAGCATGGGCATTGATCGAGAAAGGCTATGCCGGTGACTTCAACGGCGAAGCCTACAGCTCGATTTCGTTCCAGAACGAGAACCTCAGCGTCCGCGTGACCGATGAGTTCATGCGCGCCGTCATCGAGGACAAGGACTGGACCACGCATTGGGTCACCGACGCGAACAAGCCCGGCCCGACCTACAAGGCGCGCGAGTTGATGCTCGGCATCGCCGAGGGCACGTGGACCTGCGGCGATCCCGGTCTGCAATACGAGGACACGATCCAACGCTGGCACACCAGCAAGAACACTGCGCCGATCAATTCCTCGAATCCCTGCAGCGAGTTCATGTTCCTTGACGATTCCGCCTGCAACCTGGCGTCGCTGAACCTGATGAAGTTTGTCCGCCCGGATGGAACCTTTGATGTCGAGCGCTACAAGGCCGCCGTCGAGATCTACATCACGGCCCAGGAAATCCTGGTCGATAACTCCAGTTACCCGACCGAGTCCATCGCTGACAACAGC
Source organism: Verrucomicrobiota bacterium (assembly GCA_041306525.1). GTDB lineage: Bacteria > Verrucomicrobiota > Verrucomicrobiia > Palsa-1439 > Palsa-1439 > JBFZFE01. The sequence goes on from JBFZFE010000086.1 coordinate 3,690, forward strand.
CACAAGTTCCGTCCACTCGGCCTCGGTTACGCCAACCTCGGTTCGGTGTTGATGGGGCTCGGCCTGGCCTATGACAGTGACGAAGG
>JBFZFE010000087.1:0-3650 GCA_041306525.1 Verrucomicrobiota bacterium
ACCGCCAACATCGCGGTCCGGGCGGCGTTGACGGGACACATGGTGATCTCGACGTTGCATGCCGGCTCGTGCCAGGGCGTCTGGGACCGGCTCTTCGCGCTGTGCCCTGACCGGCATGCAGTGACGACCACCCTCGCACTCGTCCTGAACCAGCGGCTGCTGCGGCGTCTGTGTGCGGCGTGTGCGGGCCAGGGCTGCGCCGCGTGCGGGGCCACCGGCTATCATGGCTGCGTGCCGGTCGTCGAATGGGTCCGGGCCGGTCACAGGGCCAGCGAGCCTGCGGTGCCGGAACAATTGCTGGCAGTCGCCGGGCAGGAATTGGTGGCAGCGGGCGTGACCAATGAAGCGGAGTTGCGGAGGGTTTTCGGGCATGAAGACTGACGAGTTCGCGTTTGTGAACCAGCAGCTTGCCGGCATGTTGCGGGCCGGCATCCCGCTCGAAGGCGCGCTGCAACAGTTGTGCGCCACGATGGCCGACGGCGCGTTGCGCGCCGAGCTGACGGCGTTGCACGCCGACTTGGCGCAGGGCGCGCCGCTGGCTGCGGCCTTGCGGAAACGCCAACTCCCGCCCTTGTACGTCCAACTGCTGAGCATCGGCGCGGCCGGCAACGACTTACCGGGAATGCTGACGTTGCTGGCGGACCATTACCAGCACACGCACTCGGTCTGGACCCGTCTGAAGGGAGTGCTCGTTTATCCGGTATTGGTGATGGTCCTGTCGCTGGCTGTTTCCGCGGTGCTGGCGGTGTTGTTCAGTTCGGTCCAGAGCGGGTTCGTCAGCATTTTCAATGACTTGCTCGAAGGCAAGTGTTTGCCTTGGCTGACGTTGGTCTTTGTCCAATACGGACAATGGCTGCTCTGGCTGCCGTCGTTGTTGATGTTGAGTCTGGGTGGTGGCTTGCTAGTGGCGCTGAGCCGGACGACGACGCGGGGTTGGTTGCGCTGGCGGTTCCCCGGTTATCGCGAAGCCAGCGTGTGGCAGGTGGCCGCCAGCTTGGAGATGTTGGTGCGGGGCGGCTGTCCGCTGCCCGAAGCGCTGGCCTTGGTCGAGCAACTCGAAAGCGATCCGGTCGCACGCTGGGAACTGGCCGGCTGGCGCAAACAGATGGCGGAGGGCCGCAGCCTGTTGACGGCCTTGACGGGCCCGAGCCGGCGTTTCCCGGCGCTGTTCGGCTGGTTGGTGGCAAGCGGCGGGGAGGACTTGCTCGGGGGCTTGCGGCGGGCGGTGGAGATTTACCGGGCGCGCGCAGAGTACCGGGTGGAACTGCTTCTGCACGCGGCCTTGCCGGTCTGCGTGCTGGTCCTCGGCGGTTTGGTGGCACTGCAAGTCTTCATCATCGGTCACATGGTGATTGCCAACTTCTTGCCGCTCATCGGTGGCACTTCGATGTTGGGAGGCTAGCACCATGCTGGGACTGATCCTCTACGTCCTGATCGCGCTGGTGCCACCGGTGGCTTTGTTTGTCGCCGTCCTGGTGCAGCTTTACCAACCGTTGCGACGGCGCGAACGGGTGCAGTTGATGCTCGACTTGATCGAGACCGGTCTGACGCAAGGACGCACCCCGGAGCAGACAATGGTGGAGGTCGCCAATCTGCGCGGCCACGCCTTGGGACATCGCCTGCCTCGGCTGGCCGGTTGCGTCCAGCGCGGGTTACGTCTCTCGGACGCTTTGGCGCAGGTACGCGGCATTCTGCCGCCGGCAGTGGTCGCCACCCTCAAGGTGGGCGAGCAATTCGGTGATATCCGTCCGGTCCTGCCGATCTGCCGGGCCATGGGCGGCGAACTCTCCGCCAAGGCGGCGGCGGTGCAACGTTATGCCTCAGCGTGGCCGTTGTTGTTGTCGTTGGGCGGCGCCTTCATCGTCTGGTTTCTGGGCCTGGTCATTCTGCCCAAGTTTCGCGAGATTCTCCTGGACCTGACAGAAGGCGCGCCGCTGCCGCTACTGACGGCTTGGGTGTTCGATCATCTGAGCGTGTCGGTGGTGCTGACAGCACTGCCGGCGGCCGGTGTCGTTGCCTTGGCGTTGAGCGACTCGTGGTTGAGCCGGTGGCTCGGGCGGCTGACACGTCCTTGGGCCGATGAGTTGGCCTACCGGATCCCGTGGCGGCGCTGGCGGCTGCAACGCGATTTCTCCGCGGCCTTGGCGGTGATGCTCGACGGTGGCATGCCGGAAGCCGCAGCGGTAACCCACGCGGCGCAATGTACCGACAATCGTGTCATCATCACGCGCGCCCAGCAGGTCGTCGCCCAACTGCGCGAAGGCGCGGCCCTGACAACCGCGTTGCGTGCGCTGGCGGATGCGGAAGAATTGCACTGGCGGTTGGCCAACGCTGCCCGAGGACCCACCGGCTTCACCGCCGCGTTGGCGGGCTGGCACGCCGGCTTGGCCGCCAAAGCTTTTCAAGCCGAACAGGCGGCCGCCCAACTCTTCATTACCGGCCTGATCCTGCTGAATGGCTTGGCCGTCGGCCTGATCGTGGTGGCGGTCTTCCGCGTGCTCACCACCATTACCACGGAGCTGGCGCTATGGTGAACAACCGGCATGGCAGCATCATGGTCGAACTGATGGCCGCCTTGGCCATCCTCGTGGCCGGCATCCTGCCGCTCACCTATGTCTATGTCCGCGAACGTCAGCTCGCCAAGGCCCAATACCAGCGGGCGATCGCAATGGCGATTGTGGACGGCGAAATGGAGTTGCTACGCGCCGGCGAATGGCGCGCCCAGCCCGAGGGAACCCACGATTACCCCGTCACCGCCGCGGCGGCGCGCAACCTGCCGCCCGGTCGATTGCAGCTGACCCGGACCGGGCCACAGTTGCGCCTTGTTTGGCAGCCGACCCAGCCGGCGCATGGCGGCGTGGTGACCCGGGAGGCACACGGCCGATGAAAGCCGCTCGTCAACGCGGTGGCTGGTCATTGATCGAGATGTTGGTTTACATCACGGTCTTTGCCGGGTTGAGCTTTGGCGCCTATCGGGCGTTGTTCGAGACCATCACTCATTCGCGCCGCCTGCAACAAAACACCGAAGCCATCATCACCGCCGTGCGCGCCGGCGAACGCTGGCGCGCCGATGTGCGCCACGCCGTGCGGCCGATCACCTGGAACAACGGTTCCCTGGTCATCCCGCAACGTGACGGCGAAATCATCTATCGCCTGGCCGAGAATACTCTCTGGCGAACCGTGGCCGGCAAAGAAGCTCCCCTGCTCCGCCAAGTTCAACAGTCGCGCATGGCGCCGGACCAGCGCACCCACGTGACCGCCTGGCGCTGGGAACTTGAACTTCTGCCCCCGACCAATCGCCCGACCAAGATCGTGCCGCTGTTCACCTTCCTCGCCGTGCCGAACCCGGAGACATCGCGATGAACCGCCGCTCCCGACAAGGCTCGGCCATGCTCCTGGTACTCGCCATCCTCGCGTTGCTCACCGTGTACGCGTTCCTCAACAGCCGTTCCCTGGCCCAGTTGAGCCGCGAACTACGACGGACCGAGCAACAACAGATCCAGCAACACCAGACGCATTGACCGAACCCCTACTCCGCCTTCCCGTTTTCAGCCTTTCGGCTTGTCAGCGTTTCACGCCTTGACTGCGTCCACTGAATGCCGAGAATGCGCCTCGGTCTCGCCTATGAACAACATCTTCACGCAGGAGTG
>JBFZFE010000088.1:0-5003 GCA_041306525.1 Verrucomicrobiota bacterium
GCGGCTGTTGCCGGTAAGCGTGGACGAGGAGCAACAAGGCGAGCAGCCGTTCTTCATGAATCGGCGAGTGCAGCAGTTCCGTCGTGTCCGGCAACGACAACTCCCGGTAGCGTTTCACCAGCGCGCGCACCTGCGGCACGGTCAGCCCCAGGAACCGGTCACCTTCCGCATACTCGCCGGGTCCCGTTTTGAAAAAGCTTTGCAGAACGATGGCCCGTTTTGGATCGGCCAAATCAGCCAACTCAATCCGCAGGGCCGACAGTGAGGACAAACTCATCGCAGCGCTTTGATGGTGACGGAACTCACGTTCGCCTGCTCGGCGAGTTTCATGAAGTTCTGGAGCTCAGTCAGGCTCAGAGAGTCGTCGGACTGGATCTCAACTTGGGCATTGGTGTGTGTCACATGGAATTCGCGCATGGCATTCAGGAGTTCAGTACTTTTCAACTGCTTGCCAGCCACGAACCATTGTGAATTGGTCACGGTGATAATCAAAACCCCGGAGTCAACTGGCTGCCGCTCCTGAGTCAGGTTCGGAACTGAAGTTGGCGAACCCGCTCCGCGCAGGAAGTTTTCCTCCGCGTGCGCCAGAACGCGTCGAGAAATGTAATTCGTCTCGCTGCGGCCATCGCCGTGCTGCTGAACGACCATTACTCGATCAGAATAGCTCTCCACGATCGCCAAGACAGCGACCACCAGCGCCACCAGTACGACTACACTTAGCAGTATCCGTGAATGTGACAAGGGATGGCCCGCAGCAGGGCTGACACCACGGCTTTAGAGTTCCAGCTTCTGCTGTGTGTTGCCTTCGACGGCGTCTTCTTGTTCTTCGCTGATGACGCGGGCACAAGCCACGAGTTTGTCGCCTTCGGCAAGGTCAATGAGTTTGACGCCCTGGGTGTTGCGACCGCAGACGCGGATGCCCTTGCAGGGGATGCGGACGGTCTGACCGGCGGCGGTGGTGAGCATCACTTCATCGGTGTCGGTGACACTGATGGCGGTGACGACACTGCCGACTTTGTCGGTGGTCTTGATCGTGATGATGCCTTTGCCGCCGCGGGTTTGTTGGCGGTACTCGTCAAACGGAGTGCGTTTGCCGATGCCTTGGTCGCCGGCAACCAAGAGGGTGGCGTTCGGGTCAACGATTTCGACGCCGACGACGAGGTCGCCCTTTTCAGGACGGATGCCCCAGACGCCGGTGGCGCCACGACCCATGTCGCGGGCGTCTTCCTCGTGGAAACGGATGCTCATGCCGTCCTTGGTGACGAGCACGACCTCGTTGTTACCGTTGGTGAGCTTGACGCCGATGAGCCGGTCGCCCTTTTCGATGTTGATGCCGATGATGCCGCCTTTGCGGACGTTCTGGTAGGCGCTGAGAACGGTCTTCTTGATGATCCCGGCCCGCGTGGCCATCAACAGGTATTCCTTGTCGGAGAATTCCTTGATGCGCAGCAGTGCGGCGACCTTCTCGTCGGCGCGCAGCTGGAGGAAGTTGGCGAGGGAACGACCCTTGGCCGCGCGGCCCATCTCCGGCAACTCGTAAACCTTTTCGACGTACACGCGACCGTCATCGGTGAAGAACATGATGAAGTCGTGGGTCGAGCAGACGAACAAATGCTCGATGAAGTCTTCATCGCGCTGTTCCATGCCGATCACGCCCTTGCCGCCGCGGCGTTGCGAGCGGTAGGCGCTGACGGCGGTGCGCTTGATGAAGCCCTGATGGCTGATGGTCACGATGCACGGCTCGTTGGCGATCAGGTCTTCGATGTTGATCTCGCCTTCGTCGGCCACGATATCGGTGCGGCGGGCGTCGCCGTACTTTTCTTTGACTTCGAGCAGCTCGGTTTTGACGACGGCCATCAGCTTCTTTTCACTGGCGAGCAAGCTCTCGAGGTAGGCGATGCGTTTGATCAACTCGCCGTATTCCTCCTCGATCTTGTCGCGTTCGAGGCCGGTCAGCTGATAAAGGCGGAGATCGAGGATGGCGTTGGTCTGGATTTCGCTCAGCTTGAATTTCGCCATCAACTTCGCCTTCGCCTGCTCGCGGTCGTCCGCCTCGCGGATGATTTTGACGACGGCATCGATGTTATCTAGGGCGATCCGGTAACCTTCGAGGATATGGGCGCGTTCTTCGGCTTTGCGCAGCTCGTACCGGGTGCGGCGGGTGATGACTTCCTTGCGATGCGCGATATAACATTCGAGCATCTGTTTGATGTTCATGATGCGCGGTCGACCGTGGTCAATCGCGAGCATGATGACGCCAAAGGTGTCTTCGAGCTGGGTGTGTTTGTAGAGGTTGTTGATGACGACCTTCGGAATGGCATCGCGCTTCAGCTCGATGACGATGCGCATGCCCTCCTTGTTGGACTCATCGCGGATGTCGGAGATGTCTTCGAGCTTCTTCTCGTTGACCAGGCGGGCGATGTTCTCGATCAACGTTGCCTTGTTCACGTTGTAGGGAATCTCGCTGACGATGATCCGTTCCTTGCCGCCTTTGACCTCCTCCACGCCCGCGCGCCCGCGCATCTTGATGCTGCCGCGGCCGGTCAGCAGGTAGTCCTTGATGCCTTGTTTGCCGCAGATCAGGCCGCCGGTCGGGAAATCGGCGCCCTTGATGATCTTGGCAACCTTCTCAAGTTCGGTCTCAGGCTCATCAATCAACGTGCAACAGGCGTCCACCACTTCGGTCAGGTTGTGCGGCGGAATGTTCGTCGCCATGCCGACGGCAATGCCGGTGGAACCATTGATCAGCAGGTTGGGAATCCGTGCCGGCAGAACGATGGGCTCGACTTCCTTCTCGTCGAAGTTGGGCTGGAAATCGACGGTCTCCTTGTCGATGTAGGCGAGCAACTCCTCCGCGATCTGTTCCAAACGGCATTCCGTGTACCGGTAAGCCGCGGCGGGGTCGCCATCGATGGAACCAAAGTTGCCCTGGCCATCGATGAGTGGATAGCGCATGCAGAAATCCTGCGCCATACGGACGAGGGTGTCATAAACGCTGGAGTCGCCGTGGGGATGGTATTTGCCGAGGACTTCGCCGACGACCTTGGCGCATTTGGTGTAGGGGCGGTTGTGCAGCAGGCCAATCTCGCGCATCGCGTAGAGCACGCGACGATTCGAGGGCTTGAGGCCGTCACGGACATCCGGCAAGGCGCGGCCGACGATGACTGACATCGAATAGTCGATGTAGGCCTGCTGCATTTGGTCGCTGATGTTAACGGGCGAAACTTTTTCGTTCTGTGCGTACATGGTTTGGTTCCTATTGCTTGGCGAGGAATAGTTTAGTGGTCGTCACAAAGGTTTCCGCATCCGCCAGCAACTCCTTGAGCCGGCCGGCGTCGGGCGGGGTCTTGGCGCCGAGGTCGGCGTCTTGGTGTAACTGGGTGGCCTGCTTGAAACGGAGCCCGATTTCCTGGGGGATCAAGCCGGTCTTGATGAACTCACGATGGAACTTGGCGGCGACGTTGCCGTCGCTGGACGGGCCAAACTCCCGCGTGGCCAGCAGGGCGCACGCGCAATAGAACATCGTGAAATAAATCCGATCCATCGCCCCGAGGCGCATGCTGTTTTCGACTAGCAACCGCGCTTCGACCAGGCTGGCATTGGCCTGTTCGAGGCGGAGATCGATCAAGTCTTGGGTCTCGGCAGTCACGGCGATTACACGTCGAGGTTGCGCACGTAGAGCGCGTGTTCTTCGATGTACTGGCGGCGCGGCGCGACTTCGTCGCCCATGAGAATGGTGAAGATTTCGTCGGTGGCGGTAACATCCATCAACTCGACCTTGAGCATCTTGCGACGTTCGGGGTCCATGGTGGTTTCCCAGAGCTGCTCGGGATTCATTTCGCCCAAGCCTTTGTAACGCTGGATGAGCAGGCCGCGTTTCCCGAGTTCCTTGACCTGTTCCAAGATCTGCGGAATCGAGTTGATCGGGGTGCGCTTCTCGACCGGCTTGGCCTTGGCTTTCTTGTCCTCTTTGGCTTTGGGCTCAGCGCCCTCCACCTCGACCACATCAGCAGTGCCGCCTTCCACGAGCTCAAACAGCGGCGCTTCCTGAGTGGCGTAATGATCGATGTCAAAACCTTTGCGCGCCAGGGCTTCAATGACTGTCTGAATGCCAGCGGTTTCGTACAGATCGAGCTTCTTGATCTCGGGCTGTAGCTTGCCGTTGCCGCCGTTCTCACCATTCTTGGCTTCGGTCAGGGCGGGGGTTTCCTCGCCGGGACTGATGTCGTACTCGGCGCAGAGCCGGGCCCATGCTTTGTCGGTACAGGCGAACGCGAACCGCGTCGTGCCGTTTTCCTTGATGCGGATGCCGTGGGCCGGCAGATCGCCGCTGTTGGGGTCGCGGGCGGCGAGGTACTCCTCGAACTTGATCCCGCGACGTTCGATCGTGTCCACGAGCTTCTCGAGTTCCTGAAGGGATTCGAGCACGGTCATGAGCTGCTGGCCGCCGAATTCTTTCTTGTCCTTCAAACGAAACAGCGAGGCGTCGCCCGAGCCCAGTTCGATGAGGATCTTGCTCATCTGGTCGTCGTTCTCGATGTATTCCTCGCGCTTCTTGCGCTTGATCTTGTAGAGCGGCGGCTGGGCGATGTAGATGTGCCCGCGCTTCACCAATTCCGGCATGCGCCGGTAGAAGAACGTCAGCAGCAGAGTGCGGATGTGCGAGCCGTCCACGTCGGCGTCGGTCATGATGACGATGCGATGATAGCGGAGGCGGTTGATATCGAACCCGCCCTCGTCCTCGCCAATGCCGAAGCCGGTGCCGATGGCGGTGATCATCGTGCGGATTTCGTTGTTGTTGAGGATCTGGTCGTTGCGGGCCTTCTCGACATTGAGCAGCTTGCCGCGGATCGGCAACACGGCCTGGAATTGCCGGTTGCGCCCCTGCTTGGCCGAGCCGCCAGCGGAATCGCCCTCAACGATGTAGAGTTCGCAGAGTTCCGGGTTCTTTTCCGAGCAATCGGCCAGCTTGCCGGGCAGGCCGCCGCCGGTCAGAGCGCCTT
>JBFZFE010000089.1:0-15156 GCA_041306525.1 Verrucomicrobiota bacterium
AAGCTTCGATAAGAATGGCCACTGTCAGGCCTCCTCTTGTTCCTCGTCTTCTTCTTCCTCGTCCTCCTCGAAATCCTCCACCTCCACTTCCTCTTCCCAATCATCTTCGAGGGCGTCTTCCTCGTCATCACTCATATCATGGCCACACGTCGGGCAGCGCAAGGCGTTCTGCTTCAACTCTTCGGCATCAACATCCACATTGCAGTTGGGGCATGTTTGTTCCATTGGCTGTTTCCTCCGCGGCAAAATATCGGAAAGAAACCACCGTGCAAGTCGATGTTTCGGAACTGGCAAAGCAGCCCTGATTCGGGAACAATACGCGCCCATGGCCACCGCCAACCTCAAACTGCGTGCTTGGGCGCAACTGCTGCGCCTCCCCAACGCATTCACCGCCGTTGCCGATCCGCTGGCGGGCTGGCTCATCGCCGGCGGTGGCGCCACGCCCCCACTGGTCCTCATCATGGCCGCCTCCGCCTGTCTCTACACGGGAGGCATCGTCCTCAATGACTGCTTCGATTTTGACGAAGACAGACGGGAGCGCCCGGAGCGCCCCCTGCCCAGTGTTCATGTCCCCCGCTCCGCCGCCTGGCTGGTCGGGGCCATTCTTCTGCTGACAGGCATTGTGCTCGCCATCTTGGCCGACCGCGCCCTCATCGGGGTTGCACTGGCCGCGGGCATTCTGTTCTACAATGCATTCGCAAAACACCATACCGGGCTGGGTGTGCTCACCCTTGCCGGCTGCCGCTTCGGCAATCTCACGCTGGGGCTGAGCCAATTGCATCCGGCAGCGTTCATCCTCGCCGCTTATGTGGCTGTGCTTTCGCTCATCGCCCGCCGTGAGACGACCAAACCGGGGCTGCAAATCATCGTGCGCCGACTGCTCCTCAACTTGATTGTTCTGGATGCCGTTCTGGTTGTGGTCTTCACTGCCAATTGGCTCGGCGGCGCCACGGTGTTGATGCTCTTGGTGCCGGCCTGGGCCTTGAGTAGAATCCTGAAAATGACATGAACCAACGCGTTGCAGTCCTTAATATTGTCGGCCTTTCGCCGCGCCACCTCGAACGGCCCGAGTTGATCCCGAACATCGCCGCGTTTGCCAGACGCGGTGCGTGGCGACCATTCCGCCCAAGTTTCCCGGCCGTGACCTGCTCGATGCAAGCCACGCTGCTGACCGGCAAACCGCCCGCTGAACACGGCATCCTTGCGAACGGTTACTACGACCGCGACACCCGCGAGGTGAAATTCTGGGAGCAACCGGACGCCCTCGTCCAGCGGCCTAGGCTCTGGGAGATGTTGCCGGGGCGCAAGACGGCGGTGCTGTTCTGGCAAAACTCGATGTTCATCCAAGCCGACATCATTGTCACGCCGCGGCCACTACACATGGATCACCAGTTCATCCAGTGGTGCTACTCCAAGCCGGCCGGCTATTACGAACAACTGGCCGGCAAGCTCGGGGGCTTCAAGCTCCAGAATTACTGGGGGCCGCTGGCCGGCATCGGTTCGAGCCGCTGGATCGCCCAAGCCGCAAAACTGACCTGGCGCGACCAGAAGCCCGATCTGCTGCTTGTTTACCTCCCGCACCTCGATTACACCTCGCAGAAGTTCGGCCCCGACGCCCCACAGACCCAACAAGCGTTGCGCGAGATTGACGCGGTGGTCGGCGACCTGCTGCAGGAACTCCGCGACGGCGCCGTCATCATCTGTTCCGAATACGCGCTCACGCCGGTCACGGGCGCACTCCATCCCAACCGGCAACTGCGCGCCGCCGGTCTGCTCCGCGTCCGCGAGATTGCCGGGCGTGAATATCTTGATTACGAATTGAGCGATGCCTTCGCGATGGTGGACCACCAGATCGCCCACATCTTCTGCAAACCCGGTGCCGTTGATGCAGCCCGGCAAGCACTGGCAGGACTCGAGTTCACCACCCTCGCCCATCCCCGCGCCGGTGAACTGGTTGCCATTGCTCCCGCCGACAAATGGTTTGCCTACTATTGGTGGAACGACTGGAACAAAGCGCCCGGGTTCGCTCACTCGGTGGACATCCACCGCAAACCCGGCTACGACCCCTGCGAACTCTGGCTCGACCTCCCTCGCTCCCTGCGCCGTCTGCATCCAGCCACCGGCACCAAACCTGAATTGGTCAAAGGCTCCCACGGTCGCGTGGACGCCGATCCGACCGGCTGGGCCACGTTGCTGGTGGACGAAACCATCACCCCGCACCTGCCCACTGGCTCCTATGTCGAGGCCACCGAACTCGCCCCGCTCGTCTGCCGACTGCTGAAGTAGCAGCAAGACGTCTTGGCGGTTTCTAAGGGGGACCGCTGATGGTGGGGAGGCGGTTGCGTTGAGCTTGAATCAACCGGGAGAGCAGCGTGCGGAGCGTGTCGTTGTCGGGCGTGATCTCCATCGCCGATTTGATTAGTTCGATAGCCTTGTCGAGTTTGCCCATGCGCTCCCATAGGGCGGCGGCGTTGTAATAAGAAGGCAGGTGCCGCGGGTCACGGCTGATGGCTTGCTGGTATTTGTCCAGCGCCTCAACGTTCTTGCCGGCTGCGGACAGAATCATCGCCCAATTGAAATAGACGGTGGGGCTGGCGGGGTCAGCCTTGGCGGCTTGTTCCAGCTCGGCAATGGCGTCTTGGGGCCGCTGCAGATTGGCGTAGACGGCGGCCAGGTTGAGGCGGGCAAGCGTGTTGGTGGGGTTGATGTCGCTGGCTTTCTGGAGCGGAACGATTGCCTCCTCAAACTTCTTCATGTTGATCAGGGTATTGCCCCAATTGATGAAGATCATGGAGTTCTTCGGGTCCAGCGCCTCGGCGATTTGCAGCTCGGCGATTGCTTTCTCGAACTGCCCGAGCTTGTCGAGGCAGTACGCCATGTTGATGAAGGTGGCCGAGTTACCGGGTTCATACGCGGCGGAGCGGCGAAACTGTTCGAGCGCGGCTTCGAATCTTGCTTCGCCGACCAACTTGATCCCGCGATTGAGGTAAAACGCGGCCCGCCCGGGATCGCGTTGCTGGGCGGGCTTGATGTGTTGGAGCAACTGCGGATCGGGCGTAATCGGCGTGCGCGGAACCGCCGCCACGCTCAAAAGGGCGAGCAGGAGACCAACTGTCTGGCAGAGGAACTTCATTTGCGCTGGCAAATCTAGCAGAGCCACGGTAGTTTGCGAAGCCGTTAGGCGATGAATCTGTCCTTTGGCTATAACACCAACGGTTTTGCCCACCACAAGCTCGATGAGGCGCTCAACATCATCGCAGATTGTGGTTACCATGGCGTGGGGCTGACGCTGGACAATTATCACGGCAATCCCTTTACCGCCGAACCGGCGGATTGGCAGCGGCTCAGCGCACTTCTGGACAAGCTGCATCTGCGGGTGGTCATCGAGACGGGCGCCCGTTACCTGCTCAACCCCGAACGCAAACATCACCCGACCCTCGTCAGCACCGAGGGACGCCAGATTCGCCTCGAATTTCTGCGGCGCGCGGTGGACATCGCCGCCGACCTGAATGCCGAGTGTGTCAGCTTCTGGTCGGGCGTTCCTGACCCGAGCGTCCCCGAACACCAGTCTTGGGACTGGCTCGTGACCGGCTGCCTGCAACTCGCCGAGCATGCCAAACGGCGCGGCGTGCAACTGGCCTTTGAGCCCGAGCCGGGAATGTTGGTGGACGACATGGCGAAGTTCGAGGTGCTCAAGAAACATCTCACCAGCGCGCGCTTCGGCCTCACGCTGGATGTGGGCCACGTCTTCTGCACCGAGACAATCCCCCTGCGGCAGGTCTACGGGAAGTTCGCCAGCCTCGTGCGCAACATCCACATCGAGGACATCCGCGACCGCAAACATGAGCACCTGATGTTCGGTGATGGCGAACTTGATTTCGTCCAGATCCTCAAGGTTCTCAGCGACAACAAATACAACGGCCTGATCAACGTCGAACTCTCCCGCGACAGCCACCGCGCCCCTGAGGTCTGCCGTCGCTCCATCGAATTTCTTACCGGCATATGCCAGAAGCTCTCCCATCCCGCCGCTGCCCCCGCGTCCTCGGCTACGCCCTGAACGCGTTCCCCGCCGAGACTCTCGACGAGCTCTGGGCCTGTCTTCAGACCGACGTTCTGCAGCTCAAGAACGCCGTCTTTCCCCACGAGCCATTCCCCATCGAGCTGCGCTTCTCCGCCCGCATTGTGAAAGATTTGCAGACCCCGGGCGCGGTTGATCGACTACGTGATTTCCTGCGGGTTCACCAACTTGATCTCGTCACCGTCAACGGCTTCGTCATGCCGCATTTCCATGGTCAGCCGGTCAAGGAACGCGTTTACCTGCCGGCCTGGCACGAGTCCGACGAGCGGGAGAATTTCACCAACAACTGCCTCGACTTGCTCGCCGCCTTGGTAGCCGGTGGTTCCGTCAGCGTGCCCTTTGGCGCGCTCAAGCCGGTCGCGATGGGCGCAGTCGCCCCCGGCATCCTGCGCAGTGCCGAACACGCCCAGCGCACTGGTTGCATCCTGGCGCTCGAACCCGAGCCGGGACTCTGCGTCGAAACCACCGATGAAGTCATCGAGTTTTTCCAGCGCTTCGTGCCTGACCGGCTGCGTCCGCATGTGGGGGTGAACTTCGACCTCGCCCATCAACTGGTGGAGTTCGAGGACGTCGTCCACTCCGTGAAACGAATCCAGCAAGCCGGCATCCAAATCGCCAAGATTCACGTCTCCAACGCCGCCGAAATGCCGGCACTACAGCCCTTTTACACCGATTCGATCTATCTTCATCAAACATGCGGCGCCGATGCGGCCGGCCACAGGGCTTGGTTCTCGCTGGATTGGCCGGCGACACCTCCCCCAGCGGGTCTGAGCAAGTTCCGCACGCATTACCACTTACCGGTCTACCCCACGGAACTGCCGTCAACGCTGGCCGAAGTCGAACGCTTCCTCACCAGCCCGACCGGCCTGCCGGCCTCGGTGCCGTTCATCATCGAGACTTACACCTGGCCGCAACAACTGCGCGGGCGCGAGCGCTTGGTCGAGAACATCGCCCGCGAGTTGACGTGGGTGCGTGAAAGAATTTCCTTGTCTCACCAGGTTCGCGGTTTATAGTTCGGCACAAATTGGAGGCGATTCATGAAGATTGCTAAATTCGTTGCAATGATGAGTGCAGTGGTGCTGGTGGGAACGGCGATTCACGCCGCCCCGGTGGACTCCGTCGAGTCAAGCCGCGCCGCATCATTGAGCAAGGTTGATTCTTTCCTGGCGGAGAAGGTTGTTGCCAAGCAGCTGAACGCGCGCGGCATGTCTGCTGAACAGGCTCGCGCCCGTCTGGCCCGCCTCAGCGACACCCAGCTCGAAGAACTCGCCTCGCAAGTGGACCTGATCCAAGCGGGCGGCACGATTCAGGGCTCCAACACGGCTTGGCCGGCCCATTGTTTCTTCAAGTCCTTGGGGACCTTATTCTCCAATGTGTTCCGGATCCTGTTCTGCTGGTCTGATCTGAAGTGATTTGGCTGCACGCTTTTCAGCCTGTCGCGAGCAATCGTTCGCGACAGGCTGTTTTGCTTCTCGCCGCCGGCTCGGAGTGCTAAAAGACCTGCCATGTTGCTCCCGGCCCAGGTGATTCAAAAAAAGCGGGATGGCGTCCCGCTCGATGGCGCAGAAATCCGCCAGTTCATTCTCGGCTTCACGCGCGGCGAGATTCCCGACTACCAGATGTCGGCCCTCGCGATGGCCATCTGTTTCCAGGGAATGAACGAGGCGGAGACGCTGGAACTGACGCGGGCAATGGTGGAGTCCGGCGCGGTGGTGCAATGGCCGGACGCCTCCTTTTACGTCGATAAACACAGTACCGGCGGCATTGGCGACAAGACTTCCCTTCTATTGGCGCCGCTGGTGGCTTGTTGCGGGTTGAAGGTGCCGATGCTCTCAGGACGCGGACTCGGCCCGACCGGAGGGACGCTCGACAAACTGGAGAGCATACCGGGTTTTCACATTGACTTGTCGCTGGCGGAGTTTCAGCGTGTGACGGAGAAAGTCGGCTGCGTCATTACCGGCACAACGCCCGAGATCGCGCCAGCCGACAAGAAGCTCTACGCGTTGCGTGATGTGACGGCGACCGTTTCCTGCATGCCGTTGATCGTGGCGAGCATCATGTCCAAGAAGCTCGCCGAGAACGTGGCCGGTCTGGTGCTGGATGTGAAATGGGGTTCAGGGGCGTTCATGCGCACCCGGGAAGCATCCGCGGAACTGGCGCGCGCAATGGTCGCCGTCGGAAAACTCTATGGCAAGCGGGTCATCGCCCTGCAGACGGACATGAACCAACCGCTCGGCACAACCATCGGCAATGCACTGGAGGTCCGCGAATGTCTCGAAATCTTGGGTGGTAACCCCGGCGCGACGGACTTGGTCGAGGTGACATGGGCACTTGGCGCGGAGATGATTTTACTGGCAGGATTGGTAAATGATGTTGCGGCAGCGCGCAAAATGTTGGACAAGCAACTCGCCAGTGGCGCGGCACTGGCCAAGTTTTACGAAATGATCGAAGCACAAGGCGGCAAACCAGACTGTCCCCTGCCATGGGCGCGTCACCAACGTCCCATAGCGGCGCCACGAAGCGGGACAATCCAGTCAATCGCCTGCGACGACCTCGGGTATGCGGTGATTGCACTGGGTGGCGGACGCAAAGCCGCCGGGGAGAAGATCGACCCGTCGGTTGGTTTCGAACACCCGCGGAAGACGGGCGAGCAAGTGACTGCGGGTGAGCCGTTGATGACGATGCACTATAATGATGAGGCAGGCGCAGAAGCCGCTGAACGTCTGGTGAAGGCCGCCTACCGAATTGGTGAGGAGCCCGCAACCCGGCACCCAATCGTATCCGACAGATTTGAGTAGAGGAGCAACACGATGATTGCAGGATTGAAGGAATCGAAAGAGTTTCTGGAGTCAAAGCTGAACGGCTTCAAGCCCGACGTGGCATTGGTGCTGGGCTCGGGATTGGGCGGCATGAGTGCCAGCCTCAGCAACCCGCTGGTGATTCCCTATGCCGACATCCCCAACTTCCCAAAGCCGACAGTCCCGGGCCATGTGGGCGAGGTCGTGTTTGGCGAACTGGCCGGCAAAAAGGTGATGCTGCTGAAGGGACGCGTCCATCTCTACGAGGGCCGTCCGGTGACGGATGTGGTCTATCCGATTCATGTCGTCGATGCGCTGGGCGTGAAGGTACTCATCGTGACCAACGCCGCCGGTGGGATCAATCCGCAATTCAATCCCGGTGACCTGATGATCATCGAGGACCACGTCAACATGATGGGTGTCAACCCACTGCTCGGGTTCAACGAAAACAACGGCGGCGTGAAGTTCCTCGACATGACACAGGCCTACTCCACGCGGTTGCGCGAAAAGCTCGAGAACGCCGCCGAGAAACAACAACTGCCACTCCGTGTCGGGGTCTATCTCGCCACCACCGGGCCAAGTTACGAGACGCCCGCCGAGGTGAAGGCGTTTGCGTGGGTTGGCGCGGATGCGGTCGGAATGAGCACGGTGCCGGAAGTGATCATCGCTCGCTTCCACAACATCGAAGTCCTCGGTCTTTCCTGCATCACCAATCTCGCGGCCGGCGTCTCCAGCAAGCGGCTCTCCCATGAGGAAGTCCTCACCGTGAGCGCGGCCACCCAAGGGAAACTCTCGCGACTGCTCGTCGCCTTCCTCAGTGCCTTGTGAAGTTGACGCCCCAACAGATTCGCCGCTTGATTGCCACCGCCGCCAAGGCGCGACGCCATGCGCATGCCCCCTACTCCAAATTCCCGGTGGGAGCCGCCTTGTTGACCGCCACCGGCAAAGTTTACACGGGCGTCAACGTGGAGAATGCCAGCTTTGGCCTGACGATCTGTGCCGAGCGCGTCGCCGTCGGCCGCGCCGTGAGCGAAGGCATCAAGCAGTTTACCGCCATTGCCTGCGTTGCGCCCGCGGCTGACTTGAGCCCCTGCGGAGCCTGCCGGCAGGTGCTCGCTGAATTCGGCGATTGCACTGTCATCTGCGCCGATTCACGCAACTTGCGTCAGTACCGCACCTGGCAACTTTCCGACCTCCTGCCGGCCGCCTTTCAACTCGAATGAATGGCGACGTTCGCCCCTGCTCTCCTGGATGCGGCTCGGGCGCGCTGGAATCGGCAACTCGGGTGGAGTATCCTGCGCGCCGATGCGCAGGCTTGTCATGGTGATGTTGCTCGCGGGCGCCGTCGCGGCGCGCGCTGTCATCTTCGAGGTGACCGGCGATGCCGCCCACAACACCAACGCGCCGACTGGTGACTTCGCCGACAGTGGCTGGCAGTATCAAGGGCGCTGGGGCGATTACCTTGGCACAGTGGTGGCCCCGCGTTTCTTCCTCACCGCCAAGCACGTCAACGGGAGCACCAACGATGTGTTCTGGCTCGACGGCGTGGCGTTTCACCCGGTCAGGTCGTGGGCCAGTCCCGCCGCAGACCTGCGGCTCTGGGAAGTGGCCGAGACCTTCCCGCGTTACGCCCCCCTGTACACCGCGGGCGATGAGACCGGCAAAACGTGCGTCGTCTTCGGTCGCGGCACGCAGCGCGGGGCCGAGGTGTTGGTCAGCGGCCAGTTGCAGGGCTGGCGCTGGGGCGCGACCGACAAAGTCGCGCGCTGGGGCGTCAACACCGTTGCCGGTGTGGTGAACGGCGGAGCCGGCATTGGCGAACTGTTGGGGGCGGAATTCAACAGCGGAGCCGGCAGCAACGAATGTCATTTGTCCGTGGGCGACTCCAGCGGCGGGATGTTCATCTGCGACGGCGGACGCTGGAAACTGGCGGGAATCCATTACTCGGTGGACGGTCCCTTCAGCAACGCCGTAAACAACACCACTTTCCACGCGGCGTTGCTGGATCGAGGCGGGTTATATGAGGCCACTGGCAGCGGCTGGAAGTTCATCCCGAATACCGGGCCCGACAAACCGAGCTCGTTCTACAGCACCCGCATTTCGGCCAACCTGACGTGGCTTGCCGGGCTGATTGACAACCAACCCGCCGCGGATTTGCCGTTGACCATCACGGCGGCGCCCGGCCCCGAGGTCCGGCTCACTTTCCCGACGGTCACCAACCGGCTTTACCGGCTGCAAACAACCACCAATTTGCTCGGCGGCGGCTGGGAAACCTGGACCAACGGCATTGCCGGCACGGGCGGCCCGATCACGGTGACGGATCCCGACAGCCCGACGATGCCGTCGCGGTTCTACCGGCTGGGCCTGGACCGTTGAGCGGGGGCGACACCGGTGAGGTCACTTCTTCAAGCTGATGCCGCGGCGCAGAAAGGTGGGGATGTCGAGGTCTTCGCCGTTGTGTAGCGTGGGGTTGTCGCGGTCGAAGCGACCGCGGGTCATGGGCTGGAGCGGGAGGTCGGCTTGCTTGAGCGGGGCGTTCTCCTTCGGAACGGCCGTTGCCGGCTGGGACGCGGACTTGTTGGTGAGCGGCGCGGAGCCGGTAAGATTGGCCGACGGCCGGTTCACCGGGCTGCGTTGCGACGGGGCGGTAACGCTGGCGGTTACCGGCCGACGGGCCACATTGCCCGTGGCGGCGATGACAGTGACGGAGATGCGGTCGCGCTGGGCCTCGTCGATGGCGGCGCCCATGATGATGTGGGCGCGCGGAGCGAGCTTGGTGATCGGTTCGACAGTGCGTTGGACATCGCTGAGCGAAAGGTCGGGACCGCCGAGAATGCTGACGAGGACGCCTTCGGCCTTGACGAGGGTTTCGTCGGCGACGAAGAGCGGGTTTTCGAGGAGTTGCTTGAGCGCTTCGCGGGCGCGGTCGGGGCCGGTGCCTTCGCCGTGGCTGAAGATGCCTTCGCAATGTTTGCCGCCGAGAGTGGTGCGCAGGTCGGCAAAATCGAGGTTGATGAGCCCTTTGCGGGAGAGGAGCTGCCAGATGGCTTGGACGCCGCTGGCGATGATGTCGTTGGCGCGGCGGAACGCCTCGGTGGCGGGGGCGTTGTCGCCGAGGATGCGGAAGAGCCGGTCGTTGTGGATGCAGATGACGGCATCCGCGGCGGCTTTGAGTTGTTCGAGGCCGTTGGCGGCCTGATCGCTGCGGAGTTTGCCTTCAAAGGCAAATGGCATCGCGACAAACGCCAGCACCAGAGCGCCCTGCTCCTTGGCGAGACGGGCAATGACCGGGCTGGCCCCCGTGCCGGTGCCGCCACCGAGACCGGCGGCGATGAAAACGACATCTGCATTGCCCAAGGCAGCGGTGAGCCGGTTGGTATCGTGTTGGGCCGCGCGGGCGCCGACTTCGGGATCGCCACCGGCACCGAGGCCGTGGGTGATGGCGGCGCCGATCTGAAGCTTCTCCGCGCCCGTGATGGCATCCAGCGCTTGCAGGTCGGTGTTGACGGCGATGAGTTCGACACCGGCCAGCGGGTGGCGACCGGCGTCGCAGGTGGTGGCGATCTGGTGGGCGCAATTGCCACCGGCACCGCCGACGCCGACGAGCTTGAGACGAAACAGGCGCGGCGCGGTGACTTCGGGTTCGGACTTCGCGTTGGCGGGTTTACGGGGAATGGTCATGCTGTTCCTTTGGCGCGTGAACGGTTCAGACGAACAACGCGCGGATGCGCTGGACAAGTTGTTGGAAGGTTTGCACGGCGCGGCCGCTGAGGGTCGGGGCCTTGTGTTGGTCGCGCTGGCTGCCGAGGGCGTAACGCACGAGACCGATTGCGGTGCTGTACTCGGGGCTTTCGATGGCGGAAGTCGGGCCGTTGACGGCGCGGCTGTGGCCGATGTGGACCGGTAGGTTGAAGAGTTCACCGGCTAATTCTTCGAGGCCGCGCAACCGGGCGCAACCGCCGGTGATGAACACGCCGGCACCGAGGTAATCCAGCATGTCCTGCTTCTCCAGCTCCGCGCGAATGATGCTCAAGGTCTCCGCCACGCGCAGGTACATGATGTGACAGAGCTGGCGCTTGGAGATTTCAAGGTCGGACAAACCGACTTCGCGCTTGATGGCAATCAGCTCGTCCTGCTCGGGAATGACGACGGCGCCGTGCTCGATCTTGAGCTGTTCGGCGCGGTTCATCGGCAGGCGCAGACCGATGGCGATGTCGTTGGTGATGTGGTCGCCACCGACAGCCACAACGCCACTGTGCTGGATCGTGCCGTCCTGATACGCGACAAAGTCGGCCGTGCCGCCGCCCATGTCGATCACAAGGGCGCCTTGCTGCTGGTGCTCGGTCGTAAGGACCGCGAGCGCCGAGGCCAGGCCGCTGACGGCAATGTTGGCGACGTCGAGCGGAACGGCTTTGACGGCTTTGATCGTGTTTTGCAGGCGTGTTTTCACACCGTGGATGACGTGAACATCTGCTTCCAGCTTGCTGGCGATCATGCCGACCGGGTTCTGCACGCCATTGTGGCCATCCACGAAGAAATGCTGGCGAATCGCATGGACGAGAACGTGGTCCACCGGGATGTTGACGGCCTTCGCGTTCTGCAGAACCGTGCGGACCTCGTCGTCGGTGATTTCGCGCTCTTCGTTGGTGATGACGACCATTCCACGATTGTTGAAGCAACGCAGATGCCCGCCCGAGACCGCGGTGTAAACGTTATGAATCTCGACACCGGCGCTTTCCTCGGCGGCCGTCAGCGCTTGGTGAATGCTCTGGACCGCGGCTTCGAGGTCGACGATCTCGCCTTTGCGCACGCCCGCCGATTCGGCCTGGCCGACGCCGAGGATGACGATGTTGCCGCCCTCCACAACTTCGCCGACCACGGCGCACGTTTTCGATGTACCCACTTCCAATCCGACAATGATTTGGTCTTTGCTCATGCTCAGGTTTCCTCCCTAATTCAGAAATGTCACCGGCACTCCGCGCGTCACGGTCAAGTCCACGGACGCGACTGTTTTGCGTTGTTGCTGGGCCCAGCTCAAGATGACGCTCAGACGGCGCAACTGCGGTTGCAGGTCCTGGACATCGAAGCGAACCTGCACATTCTGTTTTGTCGTCAACGTCATGTGGCGCGGCTTGGACAGATCAATTTGCGCGACTTCCAACGACGCCCCCGCCGCGGTCTGTTCCAGCTTGTTGATCAGCTCCAACGCGCGGTAAATCTGTTCCGATTCGACCGGCCGTCCCACTTGCATGTCGTGGAATGTCACCCCGATCAGCAGCGGCACCGGCCCGACGCTTTGCGGTTGGATGACGGGCCCGGTGGCGAAGCGGACCGGCTTCATCACCACGCCGGCGCGGTCCACATAGAACGCCCCGTCGCGCAGCTCGCGGTTGGCGGGCTGCAAACGCGCCACCGCCACGCGTTCCTCCATGCGGATGATCAAGCGTTGCGGCAACTCGCGGCGGACTTCGACACGGCGCACCAGTGGAATCAACTCCAAGCTGCGACGCACCTCGCGGAGATCCACGGCGAAAATGTTCTGTCCGGTCCGCAGCCCGGCAAACTGCGCCACTTGCGCCGGCGTCAGCACGCCGTTGTTTTCGACATGAATCTGGGCGATGGCGAACCGCGGGTTTTCATGAACCAGCTTCGCCACACTGAACTTGGCCAGCCGGTAACAACCATAGCCCGACAGCCCCACGACGACGGCACAGGTCAGCAAGGCGCCGAGCCAGCGCACCCGTTGCCGGGTCTGCGCCTCGGTGTGGACCTTGACGTCGAGCAGGTACTGCTTCTTGCGTTTTCGTCGATTCATTGGTTCAAGCTTTCAAGCCGCTGCCGCCACCGGCCGCCGGGCCGCCGCAAGGCTCACCATGCGGGAACACAAAGCCGTCATGCTCACCCCGGCCGCTTGCGCCGCCTTCGGCAGCAGGCTCTGTGGCGTCAATCCCGGCAACGTGTTGACCTCGAGCACCCATAACGCGCCCGCGGCGTCGAGCATGATGTCCACGCGCGAGTAATCGCGACACCCGAGACACTCGTGTGCCTGCAGCGCCAGTTTCTGGGCCCGCGCCGTGGTCATCGGGTCGAGTTCTGCCGGGCAGATCTCTTCCGAATCACCATTGTACTTCGCTTCAAAGTCGAAAAAGGCACGGGCCGTCCTGATCTCAACCACCGGCAACGCTTCCCCATCCAAGATGCCCACGGTGAACTCCCGGCCGCTGACGAACTGCTCGACCACCAGCCGGTCGCCATAGCGCCACGCTTGCTCAACGGCGTGCTCCAACTGCGCGCGGTCCTGGACGATTGTCACGCCAAAGCTCGAGCCCTGCCGGGCGGGTTTGACCACCAGCGGCAATTGCATCGTCGCCAACGGCCGCACGTCTTTCTCAAGCAACACGTAGAGCGGTGTCGGAATGCCGGCGGCGACGAACGCCTCCTTCGCGAGCGCCTTGTCGAACGCGCGACAACTCGCCGTCGCTCCCGAGCCGGTATAGGCCACGCCGCGCTGGTCGAGCAGACGCTGCAACTGGCCGTCTTCACCAAACGTCCCGTGCAACGCGAGAAACGCCACCTCGGTGCCTGTCGGCAACAGGAAGTCCTCTCCCCGCACCTCCACGGGGCTCACGTACATGCCTGCTGCGCGCAAGGCTTGGATCGCCGCCGCGCCCGATTTCATTGAGACCTCGCGCTCCGCGGAAGGCCCGCCCATCAACACCGCCACGTGTAAACGGTTCATCGTTCTTCTCCTACGATCATGACTTCGGTTTCCAGTTCGATCCCTCGTTCCTGGCGCACGCGTTCGCGCACCAGCCCAATCAACTGCAAAACGTCGCGAGCCGTCGCCCCGCCCTCGTTGACAATGAAATTGCCGTGCTTGGGCGAGACACACGCGCCGCCAATGCTTGTTCCTTTCAATCCGCTCTCATCAATCAGCTTGCCGGCGGGCGCGAGCGTCGGGTTCTTGAACACACAACCGGCGCTCGGCTGGGGAGGTTGTGTCGCCCAGCGTCGTTCGCTGTACTCGCGCAACCGGGCGTCGATCTCCGCGCGTGCCACTTGCCGGCCGCGCAGGATGGCCGAGACCGCCACGTGACTCGCGAAGAGCGGACAACTGCGATAGCTCACCGGAATCGTCTTGGCGTCTGCCTCATAGGTTTCGCCGGTGAGACTCATGTACCGGACCCGGTCCACCACACCGAATGTCTGCTGCCCCATCGCGCCGGCGTTCATGCGCAACGCGCCACCGAGGGAGCCGGGAATGCCTTCGAGAAACTCAAAGCCGCCGAGCTCGTTCGTTTTGGCTTCGTTGACGATGTGCTTCAGCCGCGCGCCACCGCCGGCCATGATGCGTTCGCCGTCCACCGTGACCCGGGTGAAATGCTCGCTGCTCAGTTGCGCGACAACCCCGCGGATGCCGCCATCGCGCACCAGCAGGTTCGTGCCGCGGCCAATCAACAGGATCGGCACTTGTTGCGCGCGACAGAACTTCAACAGCCGTGCCAGGTCCGCCTCATCCCACGGCTCGACCCACAACTCAGCGGGACCGCCCACGCGCATGGTGGTGTGCCGGGACATGGGCTCGCCAGCTCGCACCACCGCATGCCGGGAGAGCTGGCCCTGCAGTTCCTTGCCGAGGTCGCGAGCCGGCGGCGCCGCCTGCCGGCCACGTTGCTGGAGCATTTCGGCTACACCCGCGGCCACTTTGTAAATGTTACCGGCTCCCATGATCAGCAACAGGTCACCGGGTTGCGCCACGGCCGCGAGCTTCCCGGTGAGCACCTCGAGATCCGCCTCGTACGCAACGTTCTCCTGGCCGGTGCCGACAACCGCGTCGCAAATGCTCTGGCCGCTGACGCCGGGAATCGGCTGCTCGCTGGCGGCATAGACCTCGGTCAGGAACAACTTGTCGGCTTGGCGGAATGCCGTGGCAAACTCGGCGCACAACGCCTGTGTGCGCGTGTAGCGGTGGGGCTGGAATGCGGCAATGACACGTTTGTACCCAAGGGTTTTGGCGGCATTGATTGTCGCGCGGATCTCCGTCGGATGGTGGGCGTAATCGTCCACCACCACGATGCCGTGGTCATCGAATTTCCGCTCGAACCGGCGTTTGGCCCCGGTGAACTCGCCCAAGGCGGCGGCCATTTTCTCGAACGGCACCTGCAACTGGTCGGCCACCGCAATCGCGGCGAGGGCGTTCAGGACGTTCTGCTTGCCGGGGATGATCAACTCAATCGTGCCAATCCGTTGTTCCCGGCAGGAAACGGCGAACCGCGTGCC
>JBFZFE010000090.1:0-3365 GCA_041306525.1 Verrucomicrobiota bacterium
GTCACCGGCGGGTTTGAATTCGGGAACACCCCCGAGCCGTCGCCGCGGTAGCCGGCGATTTGGGCGTGAGCTGACAACGTGAGGGTGAGCAGAGCTGTGGCGAGGAGAAAGGATTTCATACCAGTGTCCCAACACCGCCGCGCGCTCAAAGTTGGACACGCCGATTGCTCGCTCGGCGCGTCAGCCATTTTTTGAGTTCGATGACCACGCACACCAGCAGGCCGATGGCGATGATGCGTCCCCAGGAATCCAGCCCGATGGGCGCGGTCTGGAACAATCGGTTCATGACGGGCGTATAGGTCAGCAGCAATTGCGCGCCGACCATCAACGTCACCCCGCCGAGCACCCAGGGATTGCTGAAGAAGCCGACGGCAAAAGGCGACCGGGTCAGGGAACGGCAGTTGAACAGATAAAACAGCTCGACCATGACGATGAGGTTGACCACCGAGGTGCGCGCCTCGGCCAGCTCGGCGCCGCGGGCGCGTTCCCAAATGAACATCGCAAAGCCGCCGCCGAGGATGAACAGCGACACCAGCGCGATGCGCCAGAGCAAGGCGGGCGTCAGGATCGGCTGCGCTGGCGCCCGGGGTGGCCGCTGCATCAGGCCCGCCTCTTTCGGCTCGAACACCAGCATCAACCCCAGCAACAGCGCCGTGGTCATGTTAATCCAGAGCAATTGCACCGGCATCACCGGCAAGGAGCGGCCGAACAAGATCGCCGCCAGGATGATCAAACCTTCGCCGCCATTGGTCGGCAGCGTCCAGGTGATGAACTTGGTCAGGTTATCAAACACATTGCGGCCTTCCTCCACCGCCGCCTCAATCGAGGCAAAATTATCATCGGTCAGGATCATGTCCGCCGCGCCCTTGGAAACGTCGGTGCCGGTGATGCCCATCGCCACGCCAATGTCGGCCTGCTTCAACGCCGGCGCGTCGTTGACGCCGTCGCCGGTCATCGCCACGATGTGGCCCTGGCTCTGGAGCGCGCGTACCAGGCGCACTTTCTGTTCGGGAGCCACGCGCGCAAACACCGCCGTCCGCTCGGCCAGCGCCGGCAACTCTTCATCGGCCACCTTCTCCAGTTCGCCACCGGTGACCGCCACCGGTTGGCCGTCGCTGCCCTGGCCGCCCTGCAATCCCAACTGGCGGGCGATGGCGACGGCGGTGCCGGCATGATCGCCGGTGATCATTTTGACGGCGATACCGGCCGATTGGCATTCACCGACCGCGCGGATCGCCTCGGCACGCGGCGGATCGATCATGCCCTGCAATCCCAGCAACGTCAGCCCACCGGCCACGTCCTCCATCGTGAGTTTCTCGTGGCCGGTCGGGAACTGTTTGCGGGCAAACGCCAACACTCGCAGGCCCTGGCCAGTAAGCTCTTGGACCGCCTTTTCGACGGCGGCCCGGTCGAGCGCGATTTCCTTGCCGGCGCGGTCGAGCTGGTTGACGCAATGTTCCAGCAGACGTTCGACCGAGCCCTTCTTGTAAGCCACCAACCCGTCCGCGCCGCGATGCAAGGTGGCCATGAACATGTGCTCCGACTCGAAGGGAATGACGTCAACCCGCGGATGTTCCTCGGCGCAGGCGCGCGGATCGAGACCGATTTTCTGCGCTGCCACGATCAACGCCGCCTCGGTCGGGTCACCCTCGACCTGGAGGCGGCCGTCTTTGCGGGCCAGTTGCGAATCGTTGCAGAGCAACCCGGCCAGCAAACATTCCCGGGCCGCGAGGTTCTGGTCGAGTGCGAGCGCTTGACCGGCAAGCTTGACCGTGCCGTTTGGTTCGTAACCGCTGCCGGTCACTTCGAGTGTCTGACCCGCCACCACCAAACGGCTGACGGTCATCTGGTTTTCGGTGAGCGTGCCGGTCTTGTCGGAGCAGATCACCGTTGTGCTGCCAAGGGTCTCGACCGCCGGCATTTTGCGGATGATCGCGTGGCGTTTGGCCATGCGGGCGACCCCGATGGCCAGCGTAATCGTGACCGCCGCCGGTAACCCCTCGGGGATGGCGCCAACCGCCATGGCCACCGCCGCCATGAACATGTCGGCCACGCTGCCGCCACGCAGCACGCCGACGCCGAACATCAGGCCCGCCAGCGCCAGGATGACGTAGACCAGGCGGCGGCTGAACTCGGAGATTTTGCGCGTCAACGGCGTGGACAGGTTCACTGCCTCGGCGATCATCGTGGAGATGCGGCCCATCTCGGTATGGTCACCGGTGCCGCACACCAGGCCTTCGGCCTGGCCGTAAGTCACCAGTGTACCGGCAAAGGCCAGGTTTTTGCGGTCGCCCAAACCAGCCTCGGCCTCCAACGCATTCACGTTCTTCTGGACCGGCACCGATTCCCCCGTCAACGCCGCTTCCTCCACCTGCAGGCTTCGCACCTCGATCAACCGCAAGTCCGCCGGCACCCGGTCGCCCGACTGCAACAGCACCACGTCACCGGGAACGAGTTCGTGGGCGGACACGCGGGTTTTGTTTCCGCCGCGGCGCACATTGGCCTCGGTGCGGACCATTTTGCTCAATGCCTCGATGGCTTTCTCCGCCTTGGATTCCTGGATGAAACCGATGATGGCATTGATGAAGATCACGCCGAAGATCACCGCGGCATCGACCCATTCGCCGAGCGCGGCGGACACAATCGTGGCGGCGAGCAAAATATAGACGAGCGCCTGGTTGAACTGTTGCAGGAACCGCACCCAGGCCGGTGTGCCCGGGCGGGCGGTCATCTCGTTTGCGCCAAACTCGGCGCGGCGTTCCTGGACCTGTTGATCGGACAATCCCTGCGCGCGATCCACCGCCCACTCGCGGAGCGCGTCTTCAGCCGTGAGGGCGTGCCATTTCATGTTTGATCGAGACTCTGATTTCGCCACCGGTATCCTCCCAAGGGGAGGTAGATTCTGTGGCAGGCCAGCGACTGTCAATCCAAACCGCCCTGGCGTAACAAGCGCGACAACGCAACGTTCTGTGATATGGTCCCGCCTCCTCCGTGCCGGCAAGGACACTTTTGCGCGGCCTGGGCTTGGCCTGGCGGGTGTCTGGCGGAGATGAAAGGATCACAACCGTGGGTTTAGGAATTGGCATTGTTGGACTGCCGAATGTCGGGAAATCGACCATTTTCAACGCGTTGACGCGCGCGCAGAATGCGGAGAGCGCGAACTATCCGTTTTGCACCATCGAGCCGAACAAGGCCGTGGCGCCGGTGCCCGACGCGCGGCTGACGGCGTTGGCGAACCTGGTTCATCCCGAGCGGATCGTGCATGCGACGGTGGACTTTGTCGACATTGCCGGCCTGGTCAAGGGCGCCAGCCAAGGCGAGGGACTCGGCAACAAGTTCCTGTCCAACATCCGCGAGACGGACGC
>JBFZFE010000091.1:0-8320 GCA_041306525.1 Verrucomicrobiota bacterium
GCCAGTTCCAGACACCAGGAACGCGCGCGGGCCGGTACTCGCGTAGAAAGGTGCGCACCCGCTGGTAATACGGACCGGGCGTGTAGAGATGCCGGACCAGGTGCCGGTAACCGTCGCGCAACGTCGCGCTGTTCATCCGCGGCGCGAAGTTGGTGGTGCCATCGCCGTTGTTACCGGTCGTCGGTCCCAGCAGGCGGCCCTGGCTCTGGAGTCGCTGATGGAGTTTGGTGCCGGGAATGGCTTGGAGCAGGCCGACCATGGCCGTCACAATCCCGCTCTGCTGGATGAAGTCAATCTGCCGCTGGAAAATCGCCGGCGTGTCGCTGTCGAACCCGACAATGAACCCGCCTTGCACCTGCAACCCGGCGCGTTGGATGCGTTTCACATCGGCCACGAGGTCGCGCTTTTGGTTCTGCCGTTTGTTGCACTCGGCCAGGCTGTCTTCGGCCGGCGTCTCGATGCCGACGAACACCTGGTTGAATCCCGCCGCCACCATCAACTTCATCAAGGCCGGGTCGTCGGCGAGATTGATCGAGGCCTCGGTGTAGAACGGCACGCCGCGGCGATTCTTTTGCCATTCAATCAAGGCCGGTAACAGCTCCTCCCGCAGCACGCGTTGGTTGCCGATGAAGTTGTCGTCCACGAAGAAGATCGTCCCGCGCCAACCCCGCCGGTACAGCCCGTCCAGTTCCGCCAACACCTGTGCGGTCGTCTTGGTCCGCGGCCGGTGACCGAACATCGCCGTCACATTGCAGAACTCGCAATCGAAGGGACAGCCCCGCGAGAACTGCACGCTCATCGAGGCGTAGTGACGCAAGTCGGCCAGTTCCCACAACGGCACCGGGCTCTGGCGGATGTCCGGGAACGCCGGCGCCCGGTACAATTGTTGGGCCTGTCCCGCCGCGAAATCCCGCAGGAACGCCGGCAGGCTCGCCTCCGCCTCATCGAGCACGAAATGGTCGACGGCCGGGAACTGCTCGTGTTCGCTGCCGAACAACGGTCCGCCCGCCACGATGAGCTTACCGGCCGCCCGGCAACGGGCCACCAGTTCCTGCGCGGCATCGCGTTGCGCCACCATGGCGCTGACGAACACCACGTCGGCCCACGCCAGGTCGGCGGGGTGCAACGCCCGCACATTCTCATCCACCAGCCGTTTGCCCCAATCGGCCGGCAGCAGCGCCGCCACGGTCAACAACCCCAAGGGGGGAAACGCCGCCTTTTTATGGACGAATTTGAGGGCATGTTTGAAACTCCAAAACGTGTCCGGGAACCGCGGGTACACCAGCAAGACGTTCATGGCCTGATCACCTCACCGTCAATAGACTCCCAAAGCCCCTGCCCCGCCAGTCGCCGCTCTTCCGTTCGGCGCCGGTGTCCCACCGCGCCGCAGTCTCGACCGCGTTCCGAAGATGGGAGCCAATTCACCACCAAGCCACCAAGCCACCAAGCGGAAGAGAGGCCTCTGTTCGGCGCCGGTGTCTCACCGCGCCGCAGTCTACTTCTCTGTTCGGCGCCGGTGTCCCACCGCGCCGCAGTCCCGATCGCCGGGGCATTGCGTCCCATGATTCGTTGGCTCGGTGTCGCTGTCTTTCTTGGTGGTGTCGTTGCCGGCATGAGTCGTTGCCTTGCGCGGCAGCCGTCAGTCGTTTCCTGAGTTCAGGGGACGCCAGCCGTGTGAGCGGGCTTGTGCCGGCGATCCGCCCGTGCCGGTTGCGGCGGGAAAGTCGCTCCCACATCTCGCACCCAGTGGCGTTCATTGCCGGAAACCGTAAATGTTTCCGTGCTGCGATCAAGAGCGGCCCCGCACCAGCTCTGGTTGCCGGGCGCGCGGCTTGGGTTGGCCCCACCAGCGGTACAAGACCGGCAGCACGAGGAGCGTCAGCAACGTATCGGTGATAACCCCGCCGATGACCACGGTTGCCAGCGGTCGTTGTACTTCGCCGCCAACCCCGACGTTGACCGCCATTGGGATGAACCCGACCGCCGCGACCAGGGCCGTCATCAATACCGGGCGCAATCGGACGAGGCAGCCTTGGCGGACGGCGTCCTCGACGTTCAAGCCTGCGGCAAGTTTCTGGCGGATGAACGTGACCAGCACCAACCCGTTGAGCATCGCCACCCCGCTCAGAGCGACAAAACCGATGCCCGCACTGACGGTGAAGGGCATGTCGCGCACCCACAAGGCCAGCACGCCGCCGACCGCGCCGAGCGGGATGCCCGTGGCCACAATGAAAACGTCGCGCACCGATTTCAGACTGAAAAACAGGAGCATGCCGACCAGCGCCAACGCCATCGGGACGACGAACATCAGTCGGCGGTTGGCGCGTTCCATGTTCTCAAACTGGCCGCCCCATTCCAAGGTGTAGCCCGCGGGCACCGCCGGTATCTTCGTCCGCGCCTCGGCGACGAAGCTGGCGACATCGCGTCCGCGCACTGCGCATTGGACCACGATGCGTCGTCGGCCCCATTCGCGGTTGATCGTGGCCGGGCCTTCGGTCTCGGTGATGGTGGCAACGCGGCTCAACGGCAACACCGGGCCGCTCTCGGTCGGGATCAGCGTGGCCGCCAGCGCCTCGGCATCGGTGCGTTGCGCATCCGGCAAGCGCACCACGAGCGGGAACCGGCGTTGACCTTCGCGCACTTCACCGACCCTCTTGGTGCCGACTGCCTCGACGACGTTGAGCACGTTGCGGGTCGGCACACCGAACCGGGCAATGGCGTCCTGGTCCACTTTCACCTGCAACACGGCTTGGCCGGTCAGTTGTTCGACGGACACCTCGCTGGCGCCTGGTATGCCCGACAAGACGGCCTGGACTTCACCGCCGAGGCGGCGCAGTTCTTCCAGGTCATCGCCATAAATCTTGATGCCGATATCGCTGCGGATCCCGGCAATCAGTTCGTTCATCCGCATCTCGATCGGCTGGCTGAAGGCGGGGCGCATGCCGGGCACTTTCATGAGGACGGCATGCATTTTCCCGGTCAGTTCCGCCTGGGTACGCGCCTTTTTCCACTGCGAACGCGGTTTGAGCGCCAGGAAGAAATCCGCCAGTTCCACTCCCATCGGATCGGTCGCCACCTCGGCGGTGCCGAGCCGGGTCCAGATGTGTTCGATCTCATCGGGAAACTCGGCGAGCAAGACCTGTTCGATCCGGTGATTCTGCGCCACCGATTCATCGACGGAAAGCCCGGCCAGGCGAACCGTCGTGCCGACAATCGCGCCTTCACCGAGACGCGGCAGGAACTCGCCGCCGGTGCGGGTGGCCAAGACGCCCGCGAGCACCACCCACGCCAGCGCGCCACCGAGAACGCCCCAGCGCCAGCGCAATGCCCACCCCAAGACCGGCGCGTACAGCCGGTGCGCCAACCGCACCAGCCACGGTTCGCGTTCCTTGATCTGGGCCGGCAACAGCAGGCTCGCCAGGACCGGCATCAACGTGAGCGAGACCAACAGGGAGCCGAGCAGCGCGAAGATCATCGTCAGCGCCATCGGTTTGAAGAGTTTGCCTTCGATGCCTTCCAGGGCCAGCACCGGTAAGAACACGATCAGGATGATCAGTTCGCCGTACAGGGTGGGTTTGCGCACCTCGATGGCGGCATCGCGGATCAACTCGATCCACGGTTTGCGTTTGCCGTGCTGGGCCACGTGGCGGGTGCAGTTCTCGACCATGATCACGGAGCTGTCCACAATCAGGCCGAAATCAATCGCACCGAGGCTGAGCAGGCTGGCGGCGATGCCTGTCTGGAGCATCAGTTGGCCGGCAAAGAGCATCGACAACGGGATCGCCAGCGCCACAATCAGGCCGGCGCGCAAGTTGCCCAGGAACGCGAACAATACCGCGATCACCAGCAAGGCGCCCGCCAGCAGGTTGTGCTCGACGGTGCGGATGACATTCTCGACCAGTTCGGTGCGGTCATAGAGCACCTGCACTCTCACATCGGCCGGTAAAGCCCGTTGGACCTCGGCCAGCTTGGCTTTCAACGCGCGGGTGACCACCGCGCTGTTTTCGCCCATCAACATGAATCCCAGCCCGAGCACCACTTCGCCCTGGCCGTTGGCCGTGGTCGCGCCCCGGCGAATCTCGTGATCGACCTGCACACGGGCGACGTCGCGCACCCGAATGGGCACGCCATCGTGGGCGGCGATGACGATGTTGCCCAGTTGATTGGTATCGGTCGCCAGCCCGATGCCCTGGACAAGCAACGACTCGCCGCCGCGCGTGATCTGGCCGCCGCCGACGTTCTGGTTGTTGTCCTCCAGCGCGGCGACGAGTTGCTCGAAGGTGAGGTGATGTTTGATGAGGCGGTCAGTGTCGACAACGACGTGGAACTGTTTCTCGTAACCGCCCCAAGAAATGACCTCGGCGACGCCGGGCACTTTGCGCAGCGCCGGTTTGATGATCCAGTCATGCAGCTCGCGCAACTCCATCAGCGAACGTTCTCCATTCTCGGCACGGACGATGTAGTGGAACACCTCGCCCAAGCCGGTGGCAATCGGTCCCAGTTGTGGGCGTTCCATGCCCGCGGGCAGTTCGACTTCCTGCAGGCGTTCCATGATCAGCTGGCGGGCGCGGTAGATCGAGGTCCGGTCAGCAAAGGTCGCCACCACCTGCGACAGACCGAACTTCGAGATGGAACGCACATTCACCAGGCCCGGCAACCCGCCAACGGCCAGTTCGACCGGTGCGGTGATCTGCGCCTCGATCTCCTCGGGGCTCAGTGCGGCAGCGGTGGTGTTGATCTGCACCTGCACCGGCGTCGTGTCGGGGAAGGCGTCAATCGGCAACACCCACAACGCCCGCAGCCCCAGCAGTGCCAGCACAGCGAAGAGCACGCAAACAAGCAGCCGGTTGCGCAGCGAAAATTCAATGAGCCAGTTCAGCATCGAGTCTCCTAATCGTCGGCGCAGCCGGCGCCAAGGCGTGAGATGAGCAGTTGAGATTTCACCGCGAAACTGTGGGTGATGACGACCGGCTCATCAGGGTTCAAGCCGCTCAGAATCTCGACCTGGCCGTTGTGTCGGGAGCCGAGACGAACGGCACGCGCTTCGTAGAGGTCATCGGCCAGTTTCACGAAGACGATTGAATGACCTGCGACGCGCTGGATGGCCGCGGTCGGCAGCAGCACCGCTTTCTCGGCATGACGGATGAGGATGCGCGCTCGGGCAAACATCTTGTCGCGCAGCAGGCCATCGGGGTTGGGCACTTCGGCGCGGACCTTCACCAGGCGGGTGCGATCGTCCACTTGGGCAGAGACCCAGGTGACCTTGCCGGTAACGGTGATCCCCGGCAGGGCATCGACGCTCAACTCGACCAGTTGACCGAGTGCGACGCGGGAGAGTGCGGTCTCGGGAACGTTCAACATCGCCCACATCGTCGCGCGGTCGGCGATGGTGAAGAGAGTTTTGCCGGCCTCGGCGAGTGCGCCGCGCACCGCACTGCGTTCGATGATTTCCCCTGCAAACGGGGCGCGCACTTCGAGATAAACGGGGGCGTCGGGCTTGCTGCCCAGTGCCTCGATATCGGCTTCGCTGAAGCCGAGAGTCCGTGCCATTTGGCACGCGGCGCGGTGAGCGGCTTCGGCTTCCTGCAGGTCCTTGTCTGGAGCGATGCCGCTATCACGGAGTTTGCGTTCCCGCGCCAAGGTCTGGTGCGAGAGCACGGCTTTGGCGATGGTATCGGCGCTGCTGGCCGACCAGATTCGGGCCAGTGTCTGGCCCTCGGCGAGGGCCTGTCCAAGATCAACGTCCACGCTCTGGATGATGCCGCTGACCGGCGCGGCGATCTGGGCAAGTTTGTTTTGGTCAAACGTGATCTCAGCGACGCACGCCAGGTGCTCGGTCGCGCCACCTATGGCCGGCGTGGCGCTCTTGATGCCGGTAAGCGGGGCCGAGTCGAGCGCGGGCAGACGGACCTTGAGGGTGGTTTTGCCGGTCAGTTCGGGATGGCAGATGCCGCATTCTGCTTCGAGAAGGTTGTGCTCGCGGCAGATGAGCTGGGCGGTATTGGCAACAACGCCCGGCTCGCCGGGGCAGCAGGTATCGCCCGACGCAGGTGGTTTGTGTGCTGCGGTCGCGGGTTTGCAGAGGAAACACTCGTCCTCGAACAGGCCGTGCGTGTTGCAGTACGCGCGCGCTTTGTCCTGGAGTTCCGGGTGACAAAGCCAGCAACGGTCTTCGTAGCGATTGTGCTCCTTGCACCAGAGCCGTTTCGGGTCGCGCTGCTCCGCAGGAATGCCCGTGACGGGCGTCAGGCCCGCTTTCTGACCATGCCCGCCGTGGTCATGACCGTGGTGATCGTCTTTTCCGCAGCCGATGCACAGCAACCCGGCGGCGAGCAGGGAAGTGATCAGGGATTTCATGTGATGGGTTACTCCTTTGCAGATGAGGCCCCCGCCGATGCTTCGAGATCGGTTTGGGCGAGATTGAGTTCGAGCAGTTTGCCCCAATAGGCGAGCCGCACCTCGGCGAGGGTGCGTTGGGTGTCCACAAGGTCCAGCAGCCCAATCTTACCGGCCTCGAAGGCGCCACGTACCAGGCGCAACGCTTCCTCGGCCTTGGGCAAAATGAGGGTTTGATAGGCCGTCACTTGGTCGCTGGCGGCTTTGAGCCGGGTACGGGCGACGTCGGATTCCTGGGTGAGCCGCAGTTCGGTTGCCGTCGCATCGAACCGGGCGGCCTCGGCCAGTGCCCGGGCTTCGCGGCGGCGGCCTTGTGCCCGATCAAACATTGGAAGCGGCAGCGAGACGCGGAATGCGACCAACGATTCATCAGCGGCGGTGTCGCGACCTACCGCTACGCCGAGGGTCACATCGGGCAGTGGCTCCAGCCGGGCACGGCGGTATTCCAGTTCCGCGCGTTGCTGGCTGGCGCGCGCCGCCCTCAGGCGTGGATGCTCGGATCCGACTGTCGCCGGAAGAGCCAGCGTCAAGTCGCCTTGGAGCGGTTCGAGTTGTTGAGCCGGACGCCCCAGCAAGGTGGCGAGCGTCTTCTGAGCTTCCGCCAACTCGCGGTCAGCAGTGATCACATCGAGCCCTGCCCGTTCGGTCTCAATCTCGGCGCGCAGGTTTTCCTGGGCACCGGCGGCGCCAGCTTCGACCCGCTTGGCCACTGCATGGAGCGATGCTGCCGAGAGCGCCAGCAGATCGCGGGAGACGCCGAGCTTCTTCTCGGCGGCCAATGCCCGGTAGAACGCGGCACTGACTTCCCGGGTCAGTTCGCGTTCACGGACGTAGTACTCCGCTTCGGCGGCGTTGAGTTCCTGGCGGCCAATGCGGCCATCGAGCGCCTTCTTGCCGGGGAAGGGGACAGTCTGCGCGAGGCCGATCATGTTCTGCGAACGGGACAATCCCGACCGGTTCATCGGCACCTCTTCGACGCTAAGTTCGAGTTCGGGGTTGGGCCAGAGACGGCTTTGCAGAGAGCGTCCACCGGCAGCTTGGACCTGGGCTTGGGCGGCCCGTAATGATGGGTTGTGGCGGGCGGCTTCGGTGAGCGCCCGCGACAGAGTCAACGGTTCAACGGCATTCGCGGCCTGAGCGGCCAATATAACGGCGGCGTAAGACAACCAACGCATAGTTCAACTCCACTGGGTTTGGAAAACGACGGAACTCCCGGGCAGAGCCGGGACGACGGGGAGAGACTAGGCGCGGGGCGGTTGAAAGATGGCGTTGGGCATCAACAGCGGATGGAAGGCCGGTTCGCGAATGGCCCAGACGACACGGCGATCGGCGGAGGGAATCGGATTCGCGCTTGCCGGCAGGGCGAGGCTGTGGCAGACACAGTCCCCACATGGCGTAGGAGCGCATCCGTCCTCGTCGCCGTGATCCGGGCACGCGGGGAAACAGGCGAGCATCACGCCAATAAACAAGAGGGCGGTGATGACTGCGAACCAACGTTTCTCGCGAAGCTGCACGCGCGCACTGTAGCAGTAAACCGTCAGCAGGCAAGAGCCGTGCGGGAAAACTGCGCTGGCTTTACCGGCGCTGTTTGGTAACTTCCCCGCCCGACAGGAGAACACATGAACGATTCACGACAGACCATTGCTGCATTGCTGCGGAAACAGATTCCCGAACGCATGGGGGTGGCCGAGCATTTCTGGCCATTCATCCGCGAGAACGCGTGGACGGCGCAAGGGATGCCGACGGATGTTGGCTTCGACGCCTACTTCGATCTCGATATCGAATGTGCCCATTGGTATTCGCCGGCCGGACCGCGGCCGGACCTGGTCGCAACGCTGGAGGAAAACAGTGAATGGACGATGACCCGGGGCGCTTGGGGAGACATCACCAAGACGTGGAAGACCAAGGCCGGCACGCCCGAACA
>JBFZFE010000092.1:0-3825 GCA_041306525.1 Verrucomicrobiota bacterium
TAGACATGGGTTGGTAGACGAAAATGACGATCTCATTTACGTTAGAGATCGTTATTACCAAACGAAACTGAATCGATTCCTAAATAAAGACCTATTGCCTGGTGAGGCATGGTGGAGCCAAACGCGGAACAGATACATTTGGTCCTTGAATAATCCCATAAGGCTTGTTGATGTAACAGGTTTCAGTTCAAGAGAAAGCCTCCCGATCATCCGCGGCGAACGTTCAGGCGCTAGCAATGCACCTTTCGAAGTCCGTGTCATGTTGAACGAGCATGGCTATGGCAGCGCTGGAAATCACTGGAATCAGTCTCGCGATTTTGCCAGGGGGGTCCGAGATGAGCTGGCGTTTACAGTCGCGGAAGAAGGACTTTGGTTGGTTGCTCGTAATCATATGGACCCATATGGATTTATGGACGAGTTCGGATCCAGTATTCATGGGATGAAAACGGCGCTTCCGGTCATTTCTGTTTTTTTGAATCCGGCTCTCAATGCATATGGAGACCATCTCATTTACCCTGAAATGGATCCGATTGAGCGAGCAATGCGTTTTTCGCATGATGTCACTGCAAGTTCATCCGCCGCAATGGCAGGTGTTGCTGGTGCAAAGATTCTCGGGGGAATCGGATTGGTTGTCGCTGGTCCTGTTGGAGGAGCCGTCGGTGGAGTCATCGGCGGCGCCGTCTTTGGAGCATGGGCTTGGGCCCACTATGACCAGAGGAGAGAGGGTTTATTTTCTGGTCTGAAATCGATATTGCGATGATTTCGGAGTCTGAGAGGAAATAGGGACGTGAGAGGAAATAGGGACGGACCACGAATACGACATCAACTGAACGTCATTGGGCCCTTTACGACTCTCCTTGAACGAGGACATTTCCGGCAATGCCAACCATCAGCATGTTCTACGGAATCATTGTACGGATGCTGTTCTTGGATACCCAACAGCACAACCCGCCGCATCTGCACATCGAGTATCAGGGGCAGCAGTCAGTGGTTTCGATCCCCGATGGTGATCTGCTGGTGGGAGACCTGCCGGGGAAGAAGCTCAAGCTCGTTCAGGCCTGGATTGCGATCCACGAAGACGAACTGATGGCCGATTGGGCCCTGGCCGTGAACGGTGAGCCCGTATTTCCGATCGATCCATTGCGGTGAGGCCCGACCCATGATCCAGGTCACTTCGGTAGAGGCGCTTTCAGATTTTCGGTTGATGTTGACGTTCAATAGCGGAGAACGTCGCTGCTTCGAGATGCGCCCCTACCTGAGATATCCAGTGTTTCGCCGACTCGAAAATCCAGCATTCTTCGCGTTGGTACGGGTTGACTATGGCACCGCGACCTGGCCGGGCGAGATCGACATCGCCCCCGAGACGTTGTACGAGCGCTCTGATGATATGGGCAGGCGCCACGTTGCTGATCACGCGACTGGGATATAGTGGACCCCGGATTTGAGACAGCCCCTTAAGATAGAGCGATAGTGCAAGAAGGGGCGTAAATGAAAGGCAAGCGGTACAGCAAAGAGCTCAAGGCGCGGGTAGCGCTGGAGGCGAGAAATAGGGTACGCACCACGATTTCGTCTGCCTCCGATGCTGAAGTTCGGCAGCCCAGTAGCACGGGCGTACCGCGTGGCGCCGAGCCGTGTAAATGCGGTGGCACCCTGTCGGGAGCCTGGAGGTCGGAAACTGAAAAATATGAACGGTATCTTAAGATGTGCCAGAGACAGAACTCGTCCCAACCCAACAGTTCAGTCTGGGCCATTCATAAAGTTCGGAATCGCGACTGATGCCTGTTATCTCCTACTTCTTCGGAATCTACATCCGAATGTATTTCGATGACCATGTTCCCCCGCACTTTCATGTGGAATACCAAGGCTTTGAGGCTTTTGTGGCGATCGAAACCGGTGAGATCATTGACGGTCGACTCCCGCGCAGGGCCGCAAAACTAGTCAAGGAATGGTGTCTTGAACATCAGTGCGAGCTCACCGATAACTGGCGTCGCGCCATTGCCCTGGAGCCGTTACAACATATTCCCGGAGCCGACAATGATTAAGATTCTTCATGCGAGTGCCATCGGCGACCGCTTGATCCATCTAGAGTTTTCCGATGGCAGCAGGGGTGATGCCGATCTGTCGGAACTGATCGACCGCGATACCGAGATGGTCCGTCCACTCCAGGCCCCCAACTTTTTTACCGACTTCTTCCTGGAATTAGGCGCCCTTTGTTGGCGCAACGGGTTCGAACTCAGCGCGTCGAGCCTGCATCGTCAACTCGCCGAGCGCGGCGAACTGCGCCGGGCCGCCGCGGCCTAGGCGGCGAGGCGCGCACCCTGGCAAGGGAGGACTCCCCGCCAGCGGCCACCCCACCAGCCCTGGTTGGGCATGGCGGGAGCAGGGATCGCCAGCCCGCGTCCTGCGGGCGGGGAAGCCTGCATCCAGGCCAGAGATGGCAAGCGCCTCGGCGCGGCGAGAATGCGGGCCCGGCCAGCGGGCGGAATACACACGGCATGGGACTAAAGGTCAGAGACAAGCAGCCATGAAGACACCGGCACACACCCGAGGCGGGGCCTTATTGGCCCTGTTGCTCGTCCCCGGCGGCCTGATCGCCGGCACGGTCAGCTATGACTACGATGCCCTCCACCGCCTGACCGCTGTTACCTACCCGGACGGCACGGCGATCCAATACCGCTACGACCCCGCCGGTAACCGTACCCAGAAGACTGTCACCGTTGCCCTCGATAGCGACGGTGACGGTATCCCCGACGCCACCGACAATTGCCCCCTGGTGCCTAACGCCGATCAGGCCAACTTCGACGGCGATGCGCTGGGCGATGCCTGCGATGACGACGACGACAACGATGGCGTCCCTGACGGCGAGGATGCCTTCCCCCTCGATCCCGATGAATCCGTGGACACGGATGGCGATGGCATAGGCAATAACGCCGATCCCGATGACGACAACGACGGCAACCCAGATATCACAGATAACTGCCCCCTGGTCGCCAATCCGGACCAGTCTGACAGCGATGGCGATGGCATGGGCGACGCCTGCGGCTACGCCGAGATGGCCTATACCGCCCTGGCCGCCCCGTGCCGGATCCTGGATACTCGAAAATACTCGGGCGTCAGTTACCCCATCACCGCTGGCATGGCACGTGAGATATTCCCTTATGCCATCTCCGGGCAGGGTGGTAATGAGGTCTGCGCATCCTCCTTGACTGGCGCATCGGCGCTCGTGGTGGCCTTGAGTGCCGTGTCTCCAATTTTTCCCAGCAGGTTCCCAAACATGGGCTACGGCACCTTGCTGAATGCCAGCGAAATGGCCAGCGGCTGGACTTACACCGGTTCTGTCTCGGGTACCTACGAGGAGTATAGCTACAATACCCCGCCTTATAACAAGGCAGTATCGATCGCGTGGGACGCGGATACCGCGCTGATCACCACCCTGGCCGTGGTCCCCCGGCAACAGGGGGACACCGAACCCGGCATCGTCCTGTATTCCCGCGGACA
Source organism: Verrucomicrobiota bacterium (assembly GCA_041306525.1). Lineage (GTDB taxonomy): Bacteria > Verrucomicrobiota > Verrucomicrobiia > Palsa-1439 > Palsa-1439 > JBFZFE01. The sequence goes on from JBFZFE010000092.1 coordinate 3,499, forward strand.
GGCTCATTACACTGTGGATGTAACGGGATACTTTGGTGCCCAAGACGCGTCCCCGAAGGCCGGTGGCACGAGAACCCTGGAGGCAGCCGCCCGCTGTCCATTTGCTACAACCCTCATCAATGGTTTTTGCTGGGGTCCCGAACAGCCGGCGGTATCCGCTCCAGCCGCCAGCCGTGCATGCCAAGAGGCGGGTGGCAGTTTGCCCTCCGCTGATGTGATCGCGGCGGCCAGGCGGGACGAGCATCTGCCCCCTGGGGACCTGCGCGCGGATGTGTCCTTGCCGTCCCAGGGTTCCATGCCGTATCGGTGTGTCTTCAGCCTCTTGAC
>JBFZFE010000093.1:0-6092 GCA_041306525.1 Verrucomicrobiota bacterium
TACGCCGACATCATGATCGGCCTGCCGGCAGAGACTGCCGCGGATGTGAACGCGACCCGCGAATTCATCCGCTGGGCAGCTCCCGATGTGCTCAGCTTCGGCATGCTGGCAGTCCTGCCCGGCACGCCGCTGTACCGGCAGTTGCCCGCCGAGGAAAAGAGCAAACTTGATTTCTCCACCTACGCCTACATGGAAGGCGCGCAGGGCACCAACCTCACGGCCATGAGCCGCGAGGAATTCAAACGCGTCGAACGCGAGTTCGTCCGCTACTTCGTTCGTCCCACCGTGAAACGCCAGTTGCTCAACGACACGCCTGCGGACGATCACGCCGAACGTCGGCAACTGGCGAAGGATCTCCGCCGGTTCGCCCTGCGGCACCCGATTCGCTACTGGCGTCTGCCCGGTGGAGCGCGCGGCCTTTCCCGCAACACCCACGATCTCCCGCCGCGTGCGGTACAATGATGTCTTGACGTTGGCGGGCGGGGGGGTGTTGAATCGGGGCGACCTCGGGAGGAGCCAATGACGAGCACATGGCGGATTGTGGCGGTGGTCGGAATTCTCATGGCGACGCTGGCCGGCGTTGCCGGGGCGCAAAACAACGAGAATGCCTTGCTGGAGCTTCTGATCCGCAAAGGCACCATTTCGCGGGCCGAAGCCGACGAGGTGCAGGCGCAATGGGACAAGCAGATCGCCACGCAGGTCGCGCAATACCAGAAAATCAAAGTCGCCAGCTGGATGGACCGGCTTTCGTTTGCGGGCAGCCTGACGCTGCGGGGCGAGAACATCGATTTCGAGCCGGGCTTGGGTTCTTCCCGGAGCCGGTTCTTGGCGCAGTTGCGTCTCGGCATCGAGGCGACTCTGGGCGACTGGGTCATCATCGGCGCGGGGTTGTCCACAGGCGGCGAAAGCCCGGTGAGCGGTTATCAGACGTTGCAGGACACGTTCTCGAAAAAGGAGATCCGGCTCGACCTCGCATACGCCGTGATTCAGCCGCCAAGTTGGGATTGGCTCAAGGTGACCGGCGGCAAAATGCGCCAGATCGTCTGGCAACCCGACCATGGCGCGGCGCTGCAATATGACACCGACGCGCGTCCCGAGGGTGTTGCCGAGCAGTTTGCGTGGCGTTTTGGTGACCGGCAACAGTTCAGCTTCTTCGCCAATTTCGGCCAGTTCGTGCTCGAGGAAGTCGAGCGCAATCAGGGGGACCAGTATTTGTTGGAGCAGCAGCTGGGCGCCAGCGCGCAATGGCCGGCACTCAAGCTCATCGGCGCGATCGGCTACACCCAGACGTTGAACCTCGATGAACTGGGCGTTCGCGGCGGCGGCAACACGCGCGCGGCAAGCACCTCTCCCAACCTCGGCAACGCCACGCGCGTGACCGGCACGGCGACCAATTATCTGGCCGATTTCGAAGTGGTGTCGCTGCGCGCCGAAGCGGCATGGCAGTTCCGTCAAGGACCGCTGCTGGGCACGCCCGGGCGGCTGACGTTGAGCGGCGAGTACATGCGGAACCTCGCGTCGGCGTACGATTCCCTGGCGGGCTCGACGGAGTCGGCGAGTCCCGACCAGCGCACAGGCTGGACGGTGCAGTTGGCGCTGGGCGAGAGTCGCACGAAAGGCCAATGGCGTCTGTCTTATCAGTACATGCGGCTCGAAGCCGACGCGGTGTGGGACGCGCTGGCCGACAGCAATTGGGGCACGGGCGGCACCGACCGCGAAGGCCATGTCGTGAAGGCGACCTATCAAGTGCAGGACTGGTGGCAGTTGATGTTTCGCGTGTTCGTGACCGAGAAGATCAGTGACCGGCCCAATACCCGGCACAACCTGCTGGGCACGGCGGGCGAATCCATGGTGCGCTGGCACTTGGACTCGCAGTGGAAGTTTTAGCCATGCGAACGGCACTGTTATCGGTGAAGGAACGGGCAACGCTGATCTGGGCGCTGAAACTGGGCGCCCTGATGACCGCGGCATTGATGCCGGTTGTCCTGCTGGCGTTGTTTGCGATCCGTGTCGAGAGCCGCGCCATTCGCGGGTTGGTGCACGCCAACAACCAGGCGGCGGCGGCCATCACCGCGGAACTGGTGCGGCGCGACCTGGAGCGCAGCATCAATCTCGGCATCGTGTTTGCCCGCCTGCCGGCGTTGGTGGCCGGCATGACCCGGCAGGATGAAGCCGCCGTGCGCGCCCAGTTGCAGCCCGTGGTGGAGTCCAACGGCGACATTGATCGGGCGTTTGTGACCGATCCGACCGGGCAGTTGTGGAGTGATTTCCCGCGTGCGCCCGAATCATTGGGGCGCAGTTTTGCGCACCGGGATTGGTACGCGGGGCTGAGCCGGCAATGGGAGCCTTACGTTTCAGAAGTGTACCAGCGCCACGCCGAGCCGCGTCCGCTCGTCGTGGCCGTCGCCGTGGAGGTGCGGGCAGGCGAGCAGCGGCTGGGTGCGCTGGTGTACCAACACCGGTTGGACCGCATCGCGGCGTGGTTGCGGGAGATCAACGTGGGCGAAGGCGGCCATGTGTTTGTGCTCGACCATACCGGCACCGTGTCCGCTCATCCCAGTCTCGACCTGCGGGCGCAGTTGCATCGCCAGTACCAACGGTTGCCGGCAGTGCAACAGGCGCAAAGCGGCCAACCCGCCACCGTCGAGTACAACGATCCCGTCAACGGCGCAGTCATGATCGCCAGCTTCCTGCCGGTCGCGGTGGGTGGCCAACGCTGGGTCGTCGTCGCCCAACAGCCGGTCGCCATCGCCTATGCGCCGGTGCGCCAGTTGCGCAATCAGCTCATTGCCGCCGCGGTGGTTCTGGCGTTGGCGGCGGCGGCGGTCGTGTTCGGGTTACGGCGCAGCAGCGAACGCAATCGACGGCTGAGCGAGCAGTTGGCCGCGCGCAACCGCGAGTTGCAGGCCGCTTCCGAGCAACTGACCCGGTCCAACGACGACCTGGGCATGTTCGCCTACGCCGCCTCGCACGACCTGCAGGAACCATTGCGGGCGGTGGCCGGGTTTGTGCAGTTGCTGGAGAAACGTTACCAGCCGGTGCTCGATGAGCGTGGCCGGCAGTACATCGCGATGAGCGTCGAGGCCACGCACCGCATGCAGGCGTTGATCCACGGCCTGCTCGACTATTCGCGCGTCACCACCCGCGGCAAGCCACTACAGCCGACCGCGACCGGCAATGCGCTGGATGTCGCGCTCAGCAACCTGCACGTCGCCGTCGCCGAAAGCCAGGCGACGGTCACGCGCGACACGCTGCCGACGGTCGCCGCCGACGAACTGCAGCTGACGCAACTGTTCCAGAACCTGATCGGCAACGCGCTGAAGTTTCGCGGCGCCGCGCCGCCACAGATTCATGTCGGCGCACAGCGGCAGAACAGCCACTGGGAGTTCTCGGTGCGCGACAACGGCATCGGGATCGCGCCCGAGTACGCCGAGCGGGTGTTCGTGATCTTCCAGCGGCTGCACACCCGGCAGGAGTACCCCGGGACGGGACTCGGGCTGGCGTTGTGCAAGAAGATCGTCGAGCGACATGGCGGCCGGATCTGGGTCGAGTCCCAGCCCGGCGCGGGCGCCACGTTTCGCTTCACCATTCCCGACGGAGACCAACAGCATGCAAACAACCACCAAGACCGGCCGGCCGATTGAAATCCTGCTCGTCGAAGACAGTCCCTCCGATATCCTGTTGACCAAGGAGGCGTTGAACGAGGCGAAGCTGAGCAACCGGTTGCACCTCGTGGACAACGGCGTGGATGCGCTCGCGTTCCTGCGCAAGCAGGGGCAATTCGTGGGCGCCCCGCGCCCCGACCTGATCCTGCTCGACCTTAATCTGCCCCGCAAAGACGGCCGCGAAGTGCTCGCCGAAGTCAAAGCCGACCCGGACCTCTGCATGATCCCCGTCGTCGTGCTCACCACTTCGCAGGACGAACAGGACATCGCCCGCGTGTACGGCCTGCACGCCAACTGCTACGTCTCCAAGCCCGTGGACTTCAACCAGTTCACCCGCATCGTCCACGCCATCGAGACCTTCTGGTTCCAAGTCGTCACGCTGCCGCCAAACGGCGGCTGACAGGACGAAACCTTTCAGACCCTGTTCCGCTTCAACTCCGCCAGCGGATAATGCGTGCCGCGCCAATCGATGCCGTCGCGCCACAAGGTCAGCAGTGTCGCGCGCCAGATAATGAACTGGAACAACACGGCGGTGAACGGGATCGCGACCCAATGCCAACGAGGCAGCGAATGAAACCGGGCGTTGTCGGCGTAACACACCGCCATGGCGGCGATGCAGGCGAGGTTGAGCCACCACGTCACGCCGCCGGTCAGCAACAATGCGAGGAAGGGCCAGACGATGATCGCGAGCTGCGCGACCGAGGCGGCGATGACGGCCAGCAGGTTGTATTCAACGCCCGCGAAGGAGTTCTTCTCCAAACCACGCACCAGTTCGGGAACAGTGCTGTACCATTCGACGGCGACCAGGCCGTTGCCGTTGGCGATGTCCTGCCGGTAACCATTCTTCTTGATGAGCTTGCCGAGCTTCAGATCGTCGTCGGGACGTAACCGGATCGGTTCGTGGCCGCCGATGCGCTGGTAAGCTTCGGCGCGGACGAGGTTGAACGCGCCGATGCCGATGTGTTCGGGGCGTTGCGGTTCCCGGGCACGCCACGGCCGGGCGTACATCGCAAAGAAGAGCGTGAAGGCGCCAACAAACATCGTCAGCACCGTGCCGGCATGGGTCATGAACGGCATCACCGCCAGATGATCGAGCTTACCGGTTACCGCGAAGCTGACGGCGCGGCGCAGGGCGTCGGGCGCGTACACGATGTCGGCATCGGTGAACAACAACCATTCGCCCGTCGCCGCCGCGGCGCCGGTCTGGAGCGCGTGACATTTCCCGAGCCAGCCCGGCGGCAGTTCCGTGACATGAACCGGCCGCAAACGCGGTTCATTCTGCGCGAGCCGGTCGAGGATCTGACCGGTGGCATCAGTGGAGCGGTCGTTCACCGCGATGATTTCGAGGTTCGGGTAATCGAGGCGCAGAACTGATTCGAGCGCATGGGCGAGGTTTCGTTCCTCGTTGCGCGCCGCGATGATGATCGAGACGCGCGGGAGATCCGGTAAGCAGGGGGTCTCGCGCAGGTTGCGGATTTGCCGGTTGCCGCGGGCCAGCGCAATCGAGCCGGTCACCAACAGCAGCAACGTCAGGAGCGCGAGGCCGGTCAGGATCATCGCAGCACGTCGGCGATGGCGGCTTGGATCTGGCGCGGACCGCGGCCGCCGAGGATCCGGTCAACGGCTTCAAGTCGGCGAATCAGGTCGAGCACATCGCGTCGCGGATACATGCCGCCCGCCGCCTCGCAGAAGTGTGTCCGGCAGCCAAACGGCCGGTCGGCATAAATCAGGCATCGCCCTTTCTTGAGCAACGGACAGGAACCGTCTTCAGTTTCCGGCAAGCTCTTGCGCCCGGTGGCCTTGAACGCGCGGGCGGCGAGGAGTGCCTCGCCCTTGGTGAGTTGCGGCGTCAGGCCGGTCAGGTTGAACTGGCAACACTCGGTGCGCGCGACGCAGTTGCGCTCGATGGTTCGCTGCGCCAGGTCCGCATACACGGCGCGCACCTCGGCAATGGCGTGCTGGATGGAATCGGGACGCATTACGTTCAGCTCACGACATTCTTGGGTTTGCCGGCGGCGAAGGCGTCGATGTTCTCGGCGGTGGTCTGGAGAATGCGTTCGAGGGCTTCCTGGCTGTTGAACGCGTTGTGCGGGGTGAACACGACGTTGGGTTTCTTGAGGATGACGTGGTTCTGGATGGCGCGGCGGAGCAACTCGGGGTTGGTGTCGTCGCCGAGCAACGCGCTTTCTTCGAGGACCGCCTCCTCGCCTTCGAGCACATCGAGTCCCGCCCCCGCGAGGATGCCAGCATCGAGCGCCTGGAGCAACGCCTGGGTGTCGACGAGCCCGCCGCGGGCGGTGTTGATGAGGATCGCGCCGCGTTTGATGCGGGCGATGTTGTCGCGATTGATGAGGTGGTGCGTGTGTTTGTTGTAGGGCGCGTGCAAGGTGATGATGTCGGACTCGCCGAGCAGCGAATCCAGGTCGC
>JBFZFE010000094.1:0-5823 GCA_041306525.1 Verrucomicrobiota bacterium
CACCACGCAGCAGAAACCCGACGATCTCGGTGGCGGCCTTCTCCATGTCGAGCACGAGGTGCTGTACGCGGCTGGTCAGGATGTTGTAAGCGACGTAGGCCGGCACGGCTACCACGAGTCCGGCCGCGGTGGTTAGCAGGGAGGTCCAGACCCCCCCGGCCAGCTGACCGGGGCTCGGCAGTTGCGCGTCTTGGATCACGCGAAACATCTGGATCATGCCCATCACCGTTCCCAGGAACCCGACCAACGGCGTGACTTGTGCGATGGTGGCGAGAACCACCAACCGCCGCTCCAGCCGCGAAATCTCGGTCCGCGCCGATTCATCCACCGCTTCGCGGATTTCCTCGCGTTCCGCCGTGCGGTGTTCGATGGCGGTCTTGACGACCTGCGCCACCGGGCCGGCTGTTTCCTCGCAGGTGGCGACGGCTTCGGTGTAGTTGCCGCGCTTGAGGGCATTGCGAATGCCGCTGACAAAATCCGGGGCGTGGATCTGGGCCCGGTGGAAATGCAGCCAGCGCTCGAAGAAGATTGCCAGTGCAAGGAGTCCGTTGAAGAGAATCAGCCACATCAGTGGCCCGCCTTTGAGCATCAGGTCCATAAAATCTGCCTTTGCATAGCGGAACTGGACACCAGTTTCAACGCCAATCCTGCCGTTCAGAACAGAATCACGTGTTCGACGCGGATTTTCCGGATCCGATCCTCGGCGAGTTGCTTCAGGTCGGGACAGACTTCGCCGAGTTTCTGGTACAACGTGATGGCCTCCCGCCATTGCTGCTGCTGTTCCTTGACGAGTGCGGCAGCGCGGGCAGCCTTGCCGGCCCAGAAACGCTCGGGTGGTTCATTGGGTTCGGGGGCCGCGATGGCTTCGAACAGCGCGCGACTGTACGATTGCACGGCGTCGTCGAGCGCGCCCTTCTTCTCGTAACATTGACCCAGCTTGTAGAGCGCCTGGTTGCGCATCGCGGCGTCGCGGGCGCAATCCAGTGCCCGCCGGTAACTGGTGATCGCCTCGTCGAACTTGTTCAGGGTGAACTGGCAGTCGCCTTTGCGCCCGGCAGCATCGCAGGCCAGCAGGCAATCGCCAAATTGCTGGGTGACGTTGTCGAACACCACCAAGGCGTCTTCGAACTGCCCCAGTTCGGTCAACGCATCGCCTTGGGCGAAGCGGGCATCGCAGCGCCAGTTGGAGTCGGGAAAATTCTTGAGCAGCGTCTGGAACGCTTCGATGGCGGTCTTGTAATCCTGACGCAGGTAAGCCGCCCGGCCCGCGTAGTACTGGGCGGAGTCGGCGAGTTTGCTGGCCGGGTAATCGCGGGCGAGGAATTGGAATTGTTCCTGCGCCTTGAGGTAATCCTTCTGGCGCAGGTGATGGTCGCCAATCCAGAACTGGATGTCAGGCGCCAGCGGGGAGGTGGCGTTTTGCTTGAGAAAATCGCCAAACTCCACCAGCGTCTGGTCCGCTTGTCCCTGCTGGGCGATGCACCAGCCGCGGTGATAGAACGCGCGGTGCGCGAGGTTGCTTTCGACGCCGCTGGCCATCAATTCCTCGAAGTGTTGCCGGGCCTCGGCGTATTTGCGTTCCCGGTAAAGGGATTCACCGATGGCGAGCACGGCTTCGCGGGCCCACGCGTTGGTGGGATACCGGCTGATCACCGCGCCCAACGCCTCGCGGGCGGCGGACTCCTGGCCGATGGCGGCCGCGATCTGGCCCACGCTGAATTGCGCCTCGGGGGCAAAGTCGCTTTGCGGATATTGGCGCGCCAACTGGGTGAACGTGGCGGTGGCCGCCGCGGGTTCCCGGGAACGCCGCTGGGATTCGCCGAGTTGAAAGAGCACACGGTCAAGCTGAGTCAGCTTGCCGTGACCTTTGATCAGGCGTTGGTAATTGCCCGCTGCCTCGGCGTATTGGCCCAGCGAAAACTGCGCGTCGGCCAATTTGAACAACGCCTCCGCGACCATCGCCGGGTCGGTGGCGAGTTCCACGGCCTGCTGGAAGAACTTGGTTGCCTCCGCGGTTTGTTTCGTCTTCCAAGCGCACCAGCCGGCATTGAACGTGGCTTTTGGCACGAGCGGGCTGGTAGGGTGATTCTTGATCAGGAGGGCGTATTCGGCTTGGGCCGGGGCGAAATCGCCGCGCCCCAGCAACAGATCGCCAATGGCCAGTTGCACTTCGTCCGCCAAGGCGTCGGCGGGATTGGCCTTGAGGAATTCCTTCAGACGGGCGACTCCTTCGAACACCTTGCCGCCCCGCACATAGGCTTCGCCCAGCTTCAACAGAGCGTCCCGCTTCAGCGCACTGCGGTCGGCCAAGGCCAGCGCCTGGGCGTAAGCGTCACCGGCTTCGGCGAACCTCTCCCGCTGCCAATGCGCCCACCCGGTCGCATACCAGGCATCGGCGGCGAGCTGGGGTTCGACCGGCTTGCCCGCTTTGGCCGCAAACGCTTCCACGATGACGGCGAAATGCTGCAACGCCTCGTCGGGTTTCTGTTGCCGGGCCAGCGATTCACCGCGCCAGAGCTGAACCCGGTAACCGATGGCGGTGCCCGCCGTTTCCTTGCTCAAAAGCTCGAACATGGCGTCGGCCTTGGCGAAGTTGCCGAGCGCGAGATCGATCTGGCCGCGCAACAATTCGGACTCCAACTGCAGCTCGGGTTTGCCGCGCGCGGGCGCGGCGCGGAAGCCGAGGCGGAAAAGGCGGTCGAGCGAACTGCTCGCGTCATTGAAGTGGCCCTGCTTGAACTGCGCGTAAGCCAGGCCGTACAGCGCCGGCGGCCGGTAACTGCTGCGCGGATAGTTGTCCACAACCTCCGCGTAATGTTTCTCGGCCTCGGCGAAGTTGTTGCCGCGCGCCAAGGCCTCGGCCAGCCAGAAACGATACGCATCCGGCAGCTTGTCGGGCCACTGGGCCATCGCGTCCTGCAGTGTCTTGACCGCCGCCGCGGGCTTGCCGGCCAGCAGCCGGGCTTGGCCCAGCAACAAGGTGGCGCGGTCGGCCTTCTCGAAGTTCGGTGATTTTTGCAGCAGCTCGGCGAACTGCCCCTCGGCAATGTCCCAGAGCTGCTCGTCGAAGGCCGCCTGGGCCGCCCGGTAAAGCCGGTTGTCCTCGGCTGTGGCCGCGACAAACAACAGGGCAAACAAAACAAGAAAGCGTCTCATGGCACGCGTCATTATTGGCAGATTACCCCCGCCACCGCCACCAGAAAAACGTTTACAACCCGCTCTGGATCGAGGTGGTCTGGATCTGGCGGATCAACGTTTCGCCCATTTCGGCGGGCGTCTTGGCGACGGCAATACCGGCAGCTTCCAGGGCGGCAATCTTGTCGGCCGCGGTCCCGGTCCCGCCGCTGACAATCGCGCCGGCGTGGCCCATGCGGCGTCCCTTCGGGGCGGTGGCCCCGGCAATGAAGGCCGCGACGGGCTTGGTGGAGTTTTCCTTCACCCAGCGCGCGGCTTCTTCCTCCGCGGTGCCGCCAATCTCGCCGATGATGATCACCGCCTCGGTCTGCGGGTCGTCCTCGAACATTTCGAGCAGATCAATGAAATCAAGTCCCTTGACCGGGTCGCCGCCGATGCCGACGCAGGTGCTCTGGCCCACGCCGCGACTGGTCAGTTGCCAGACGGCCTCGTAGGTCAACGTCCCGCTGCGGCTGATGATGCCGACGTGACCGGGTTTGTGAATGTAACCGGGCATGATGCCGATCTTGCATTCACCGGGCGTGATGATGCCGGGACAGTTCGGCCCGATCAGATGGACGCCGCGTCCTTGCAGTGCGCGTTTGACCCGCACCATGTCCAGCACCGGGATGCCTTCGGTGATGGCGACCACGAGCCGGATATTGGCGTCCGCCGCTTCGAGAATGGCGTCGGCGGCAAAACCGGCCGGCACAAACACGACACTGGCGTCGGCGTTGGTCTTGCGGACGGCTTCGTCCACGGTGTTGAAGACCGGAATCTTCTGGCCGTCGAGTTCGACGCTCTCGCCGCCGCGGCCGGGCGTAACGCCGCCAACGACCTGCGTGCCGTACTTCAAGCATTGCTCCGCGTGAAACTTGCCGGCCGAGCCGGTCAGGCCTTGGACGATCAATCGCGTGCTCTTGTTGACGAGGATGCTCATGGGACTCCGATCATGACAAACTGGCGTGACGTTCCTGCACAATGGCGAGCAGACCGCCGATGCGGAAGCTGGAGTTCTTCCAGACAAAACTCTCCACCGAGGTGTCGTGCAACGCGTCTTCGTACTCGCGCATGAACCCCTCGATCTCGTTGTCCGGGATCTCGACCGGCAAAGGTCGCTCGACGTTCTCGTAATAAAGAAACAGACGCATGTTGATTATCCCGCCTTCTGGACGGCTTTGACGATTTTCTCGGCGGCATCGGCCATCGAGTCGGCCGTGATCAGGGCCAGGCCGCTTTCGCGCAGCAGTTTGCGGCCCTGCTCGACGTTGGTGCCTTCCAGACGGACCACCAGCGGAACCTTGACCTCGACAGTCTTGACGGCGGTCAGAATGCCGTTGGCGATCACGTCGCACTTCATGATCCCGCCGAAAATGTTGACCAGGATGCCGCGCACGTTCGGGTCGGCGCACAACAGCTTGAACGCCTCGGTCACCTGCTCGGTCGAGGCGCCACCGCCGACATCGAGGAAATTGGCGGGGCTGCCCCCGTAATGCTTGATGATGTCCATCGTCGCCATCGCCAGCCCAGCGCCGTTGACCATGCAACCGATGCTGCCGTCCAGCCCGATGTAATTGAGGTTGTGCTTGCTGGCCTCGACTTCGCGCGGGTCTTCCTCGTTCAAGTCGCGCAACGCCGCGATGTCCTTGTGCCGCATCAACGCGTTCTCGTCGAACGTCATCTTCGCATCCAACGCGATCACCTGGTTGTCCTCGTCCACGATCAACGGATTGATCTCGACCAGCGACGCATCGGTCTCGTTGAACGCCCGGTAAGCGTTGAGCAACAGGTTCACCGCTGGCTGCAAATGTTCGCCCGTCAACCCCAGCTTGAACGCCACCAACCGCGCCTGATAGGGCATCAAGCCCAACGCCGGGTCAATCGGCAACGTGATGATCTTCTCCGGCGACTCCTTCGCCACCGTCTCGATGTCCATCCCGCCGCTGGCGCTGGCAATGATCGCCGGTCGGCCTGTCACCCGGTCGACCAGAATGCCCAGATACAGTTCCCGCACCGGTTTGCGTCCCGCCGCCACCAACACCTTTTGCACCAGCCGTCCTTTCGGCCCGGTCTGGTGGGTCACCATCACCTTGCCGAGCATGCCGGCCGCTGCCAACCCGGCATCTTCGGGCGTGCTGACAATCTTGACCCCACCGGCTTTGCCGCGCCCGCCTGCGTGGATCTGCGCCTTGACCGCAATCGACGGCGCATTCAGCGCGCGCGCAATCGTCTCCGCCTCGGCGGGCGTGTGGGCTACTTGACCAGGTGGGACCGGCACCCGGTAACGGTGAAGAATCTCTTTGGCTTGGTATTCGTGAACGTTCATGCCTGCGACCGGGTCGCACCATAGAAGCGGACCCACCGGCTGTCAAAAACCAATTGCACCCAGGTTCTGCGGGCGACGTTTGGCGCTTTCGTGCTGCTGCGCGGGAAATGGTTGTTCCAGAAGCCAGGCGTCGAGTGAGGCTTACCGAGGCGGCAAGGCAGGTTGCCGGCTGCGGATGCGGCGGCGAACCAGCAGGATGCCGATGCCCCAGACGCCCCCTCGACGAACGTCCCGTCGGGCTGTGCGATCAGCAGGTTGCTGGGGTCGCGGGTCGCGTGGTCGAGTTGGCCCTCGACGTTGCCCTTGCTGATGAACAGATCGAC
>JBFZFE010000095.1:0-3432 GCA_041306525.1 Verrucomicrobiota bacterium
GTGCACGAAGGTCAGGCTCGGCACGTACCGGCTGATCCAGATTCGATCATGGGGTCTGACGGTCTGGTCGCGGTTGGCGGTGTACTGGGCCAGGCTCAAACGCCCCGCCTCGCCGCTCTCCGACTCGTAGGCCACCAGGCCCAGCCGCAATTGCGAGGCCGCGCCGGTCTGCCAGGTCAGTTTCAGGTCGCCCCCGAACACCTGGTAATCGGCGTTGTCGCGGGCCCCATCGGCCTGCCGGTGATGGAACGTGCCCAGATACCCGAAGGCTTCGAGCGTGCCGCCGACCTGGTTGAAGGTCGAGTACAGACCGTCGGAGCCGACGGTGTGCTGGGTGCTGGCCGTGAAGCGCCGGTCCGCCGGCGGCTTGGTGGTGACGAAGTTCAGCACCGGTCCCGGCTGCGGCCCGTACAACAGGCCCGCGCCGCCGCGCAACAGTTCGACACGCTCGATCAGCTCGCTGGGCGGCGCGTGATAGGTCGTCGGGTACCCGAACCAGTCGCAGGTCATCGGGATCCCATCCTGCAAGGTCAACAGATACTCCGACTCATGCGGGTCACCGATGCCGCGGTAATTGAGGTTGACCTGGCTGGGAATGGCCATCTCCGAGACCAACAGACCTGGGATTTGGACAAAGGTTTGGCGGTGATTGCTGTCCACCACCACGGGTTGCTGGTCCAGGTCGGCAACGGTGGTCTTCTTGCCCTCGGCGATCCGGGTGCCTTCCACCGCCGGCAAATGCGGCGTTGCTTCGACTTGTTCCTTGACCGCCACTTCCGGCAGGCGCACCACGGCCGGCTCTTCCGCCCGTGCCAGCAGTGCCCCACCCACCACCATGGCCAACACCGGCCAGTAGTTCCAATTGCGATGAACCGTCATTGTCAGTCTCCTGATTCCTAGACTGGCACGATCTGTAGTTTTTGTTATGCTCTGCGACGCGACAGCGTGCGCCAACACGCTGCTCGTCGAGGGTCGCGCGACGGCGTGCCAATACCTGCGCGCGACCCTCATTATCTTTTCTTAACCGAGCAGGTTCTGGATCTCCTGCACGTGCTCGGTTTCCAACGCGATCTGCTTGCGCAAAAAATCCTCCAGGATGGGATCACCCGCCACGGCCGGCAGGAGATCCTTGTAGGCGTCCAGCGCCTGTTGCTCGACCTCCAGCATTTCCGAGAGCGCCTCGGTCAAGGTCACCGGGCCGCCCGAAAGGGTCAGGTTCACGTTCACCTTCGGGATCTGCCCGAGCGACCGGATCCGTTGCGCAATCGCCTCGGCGTGCTCCAACGTCTCCGCAAATGCCTGATCGAAAAACTTGCTCGCCGCCAGCCGGTCAATGCCCTTGAGCCGGTAACGCATCTGGAAGTAGCGCAAGCCCGCTTCGAGTTCCTCCGCCATCAGGCGGTTGAGGTCATCGAGGATCGGGGTGACGGAGGGAGTCGGTTTCTTCATGATGTTTTCAATGGCTGCTGCCGTTGCGAAGTTTGGCGCGGACGGCCTTGGTGGCCTCGTCGGAGGCGCGCATGACCTCGGTCAGGCGTTGCAGCCGGTCATGCGTGTGACGGCTGATGAGGTGCTCGATCTTGCAGCCGTCAATCTCCGCCTGCTCCGCGGGGACCCCGAGCACTTCGATCAGGAAACTCTTCACCGTCGCCTTTTTCGCCGCCAGGTCGGTGACGATCTCCAAGCCGGCCGGTGAGAGCTTGACCATCCGGTGTTCGTCGGCTGTGACCAGTCCGCGGGCCTTCAACGAGCGCAACGCAATGGAGACAGACCCGCGCGTGATGCCCAGCTGCCGGGCAATGTCAGAGACGCGCGCCCAGCCGTTGTAATCGGTTCCCAGTTCGTAAACGGCCAGGAGATGATGCGCCGCACTGTGCGTCAGCTCGTTGGCATCGAATTTTTTCCAAGTTTCCACTGGGATGTTGAGATAGCAGACAGTTGTTTGATATGTCAAACACTTAGTTGATCCATGTGCCGAATGCGGTCGCCAAACGTGCTCATGGCGCTGCTGGCGAGGTGAGTCACGTCAACCGCGAGTTACGGAAGCGCGAACGGCATTGCAGCTATGGGCCTTTGCGGGCCCAACGCAGCTTCGCGGGAGTGGAACGCGGATTGTCGTGCCGCTCGGCCGGTGTCGCGCGTATCACGTCGTCGGCGATCTCGGCAAAGACTCCGGCCGTGAGCCCCGCGGCGAACGCTTTCTTCACGCGCCGGTCCTCGCCGGAATGAAACGTCAAAATGGCCACCCGGCCGCCCGGCTGGAGGCAGCTGGGAACAATGCGCAGAAAACTGTCCAGCGCAGCAAGTTCATCGTTCACGGCGATGCGCAACGCCTGGAAGACGCGGCGCACCGTGTTGTCGAGTTCCTCATCGAGGACCTTGCCCCAGAGCGTGCGTCGGATGGCGTCGGCCAGTGCGGCGGTCGTGGCGAAATGTTTTCCCGCCAGCTCACCGGCCAGCGTGTGAGCGTGTGGTTCATCGGCGTTGTCGCGCAGCAAGCCCGCGAGGTCGGTCGCCGGGAGCCGTTGCAGCAACGCCGAGGCCGGCAAGCCGCGCTGCGGGTTCATGCGCATGTCCAGCGGGCCGCTGAACTTCACCGAGAACCCACGCCGCGGATCATCAATCTGCATCGAGGAGACGCCGAGATCGGCCAGGATCAGATCCACGCCGGTCAATTGTTCCGCCGCCAAAACCTTCGCCAGCCCGGCAAAGTTGCTGCGGTGCGCCGTGAACACCTCAGGACCGAAGCCGAGTTCGCGCAGCCGGGCTTCGGTCTTCGGCAGTTCGATGGGATCGACATCCAATCCGAGCAGGCGTCCACCCGGTAAGATCTTGGCCAGGATTTCCCGGGCATGTCCGCCGTAACCGAGCGTGCAATCCGCCGCAACGTTACCGGGTTGCGGCTGCAGGGCTGCGACGATTTCCGCGACCATGATCGGCCGGTGCGTGCCGGCGGGCGTCTTGCCCGACGCGATGACCTTCGCCACGTCTTCGGGATAGAGGTCGGGCCGATGCTCCTTGTACTTCTCCTCGAAACGGCGCGGGTGCTTGCCGGCATAACGGGGTCGGCGTCGATGCGGCTTGGCCGGCAACGACTCTCCGTCTGAAAACGACTCTGTCATGCCGCTCCATACAGTTGTTGATGTCGGGTCTCAACCACCGACCGCACCTTCTCCTGCATCTCGGCCGGCAACCGCGAATGCACGATCTGCTTCAACATCATTGAATATGCTGCGCCGAATCGCCCCAGAATGTCGGCAACCACCTTGCGGGGAATCTTCAAGTACTCGCCCAAAATCTCGAAGTCGCGCAGACGGAGCTTGTCCGACTTGCCATTCAACGTCAGGGCACAATCGCTCTCCTTCGGGATGATCGCCTTCGAGCAAACGATGTCGTAAGCCGGCGACAACCGTAAGCCACCGTCGTCGGTTT
>JBFZFE010000096.1:0-5551 GCA_041306525.1 Verrucomicrobiota bacterium
AGCGGCGGCTCCTGCACGCCACAGATGGAGCCAATAAACCCGGTTGGCCACCGGACGCGCACCATGTAGTCGACACACGCACGCTCATCAGGGAAGAGGCGTTGGAAGTTGGGCCGCGATGAGGGGAACGGCATCTCGCCCGTCAAAACCGCCTGTGCCGAGTTGTTAGTCACACCCACAAACTACGCCCGATGACTAAGTGTCAACCGGATAAGCATGAAATCATCAATGTCGCCGCTGGCGGACGGCTCTCCGCGCGCGGAACGCTGACGACGGATGTCACCATTGCCGGCGGCGGCACCCTCTCGTCAGGCGCCAGCCCCGGCCAGCTCTTCGTCACCGGCAACCTGACCATCGATCCCGGCGCCACCTTCAAGCTCAACCTCGACGGTCGGCACAAGGATTGCTCTCAAAACAGGACGACTATGTCCCATGGCTCCTGAAACAACGCGCAAATATTCGGTTCTTTCCTGGTCGCCACGCGCCCGGATGTACGGTGGGGTGATCAGCATCAGTCTGCTGTACCTGTTGGTGGGACGGCTCAGCAGCGACGATCTGACTTGGGTCCGCGTTCACCTGCCGATGAGTGCGGTGTCTTTCTTGTTGGTGGCGGTCGCAGGTGTGGAGGCCTGTTTACTGCTGCGAGAATGGCAGGACCGGCACTCCGACTTGGCCGAGTTGCGGGTCGGCGAGCAGGAATCCGCCTTGCGAATCACCGCTCAGCGGCTGGAATGCGTCAACGAAATGGCCGTTGACCTGCTGAATTACGATGCCACCACGGTGCTGGCCAAGATCGTCCCGCCCAAGCTCAAGGCATTGTTCGAAGCCGATTTGAGCGGGGTCTGGACAGCCGACGACGGAATGCCGCCCGCCTTCGAGTTGCAGGGGCTCGACGGGCTGGATGAAAGCCAGAAATACTCCTTGGCAGTGTTGACCAAGTGCACGCCTTGTTTCGAGCGCATCGCCACGCATCGCGAGCCCGTCATCGTGAAGGATTTCCAGCGGGACACCGCTCCATCGCTGGCCGGGTTCTGTCGCGCGGAAGGCTTGGTCACCGCCATCTTCAGTCCGATCTGGGTCGGGGACAACTTTTACGGAGTCATCGGTCTGTTCTACAAGGAACCACCCGCCATCACCGCGGTTTACATGGCCGAACTACAACTGGTGACTCATGCCCTGGCGGCGGATCGCCGGTTTGCCATGCTGCACCGCGAGTACAAGCGGTTGGCGAATCTGGCTGCCCCGCGGGCGTAGTCAGCGGCTGCGGAGGCGGAGTTGAAGTTGCGCCTCGAACAAGTCCGCCGGCACAGGCGCCTTCCCGATGTCCGCGACCGCGCAACCTTTGTCCAAGCCATCGGGCAGATGCCAAAGACCGGTCGCCTTGAGGAAAAGCTGCGCGCCTTGGATGCCGGCAATCGTGCCCATCGGCAGAATCGCCGGCTGCGCGATCCATTCGCCTTTGCCATTCGTGATGCGAATGTTCCAGTGCGTCATCCGCCGCCCGACAAACGGCCCGTGATCCTTCGCGCCACCGGGACCGCCGGTATTGTTCACGGTAATGTCGGTCCGCACGGAGTCGAAGCTCATCATGCAATGCGAGTCGAACGTGCCAAACTTCATCTCGCCCTTGCGCCAGACGTTGCCGCTGGATGTGCCTTCGGTGTTCAAGCCGTGATGCGGCTGGCTCTCAATGCGAAAGTTGGCAAACAGGTTGTCGTGACACATCCCCCGCGTCGCCGTCGCGTGATGGTTCGGGCGCCCCTTCAGCACTCAGTCGGTGGCGGTGTTGTTGACCGATTCGTTGCTGAAATTGATGCCGACATCGGCGTTCTCGATCACCAGTTGCCGGGCAAAACAATGCGCCGCGTGATGGAACAGCACGCCGTTGTAACCGGGCTCCTTCAGGTGCGGCCCCTTTCTGGTGACGGGGAACCGGATCGTCAGCTTCTCAACGCCGCACTCGGTGATGTAGGGCGAGGAGGTGCCGATGCTGACTTTCCAGTTCGGCGCGATATCCAGCCGCAACGGTTTCTTGAAAAACACCGTCGTGCCGCGGACCCCGACGATCTGGTTGGCCCAGAGCCACGTCAATTTGCCGTCGCGAAACGCGCCCCACGAACTCCAGTTGTACGCCTCCATCGACTTGTGCCCCGCGATGTGCAGGCACAACGACAAATCCCCCTGCCACGCCATCTGCACCATGCGCCCCGCCCCGAGCGCGAGCTTCTGGGCATCGGCCGGTGACACTTCCACGCTGAAATCGCCCATCTTGGCCGGTTTGATCACGGTGACGACGTTGGGCAACAGCTTGGGCTCGAGTTCCGGTTGCGGCGCCTCGGGCGATATCCAGATCAACCCGCCATACCACGACCCGCTCACGCCCGGCACCACCTGGCTCACCGGCTTCGTGAACGCCAGAATCGTCTTGTCCTGGCCTTCGCCGCGAATCACCAAGCCGGGCCGGTTCAACGCGATCACCTGCGTCAGTTTGTACGTGCCCGCCGGCACCAGGATCACCCCGTCGCCTGCCGCCGCCGCCTTCGCGACCGCGCTCTTGAACGCCGCATCATCATCAGTCACGCCGTCGCCCTTGGCGCCCTCAGTGCGCACGTTGGCCACGACCTTCGGCTCGGGCAGCGGCACCTCGCTGAACCGGTAACCCGCAAACGCCACGTTCGGGATGTTCGGGTGCGTGTAGGGCGTCTTCTGGAATTGCGTCCACAACGCCGCGCTGGTGGTTTCCTTCAGGCTGGGCTCGGCAACGAGGGAATTATTCATGCACAAAAAACGCCGCGCTGATGGCGGCCAGGTTGCGAAGCGACGGTTTCATCGGTGGGCCGCCAAAATGCCACGCCCCTTGCCAATCCAAGCAATCTCTTTGACGCCCACCGCGCCTCCTGAGTAGTCTCCCGCCCGTGCACAACGGCATCCTCGCGGTCACCCTTCACGACGTACTGAGCCATCCCGGTGCGGCCAAATCCTTCCCGCTCGTCATCGAGATCAAACGCCGTGACGGCCTCTGGGACCGCGAAGCCATCGCCACCTCGCCCGGGTTCAACAACCAGTTCCATGAGTTCGACATCAAGGCGCAGGGCCCGACGTGGCAACTGCGCGGCCGGATCAAACCCGACCCGTGGGTCATTGCCGGCGGCGTCGCCGAGTTCGCCATCGAACTTCAGAAGGACACCGGCACCTACACCGGTAAGATTGGTGACCGGCAAATCGCGGGCCTCGCTACCGCTGTGTTCCGCGACAAACCGCGCGCCTCGCTTGGCCGCGTCCAAACAAAGCTCGCGATTCTCGAACGTTTCCAACGCGAAGGCGCCACCTCGCCGCTCTACGATTATGCGCGGGCTGGTTACCACTACGGCGACGAGCCCGGTAACGGCGCGAGCCTGCCGGTCTTTCGCGTCGAGGATTTCGGGGCGTTACCGGACTCGGGTGAGGAAACGTTTGACGGCATTCAAGCCGCGCTCGATGCCGCCGCCGCGGCCCGTGGCGGCGTGGTGTTGCTGCCACCCGGCATCTTCGATCTCAGCGTCGCCGAGAAACGGCATCCGCTCCGCATCCGCGCCTCCAACATCATTCTCCGCGGCAGCGGTAGCGGTCCCGACGGCACCGTCATCGTGAACCACCGGTATTCCGACTCGCCCGATCCCGGTAAGTTCTGGCTGGCCGGTCAGTTTCCCATTGTCCGCGCCGATGGCGACGGGGTGGGGGAACGCGTTGCCCGCGTCCTTACCGGCCATCGCGGTAGCGCGGTCATCGAAGTCGCCGACGCTACCGGTTTGCAGGTCGGCGCGACCTATCTTTTCCGTGTGTTGGAGAACGAGCAGGGGACGTTGGCCCGGGCGTTGACCCAGGGCTCCTGCGTTCCCGCTGCCAACTACCGCGGCGCCGGTACGCCGCTGGTCACCCAACTCGTCACCCTGACCGG
Source organism: Verrucomicrobiota bacterium (assembly GCA_041306525.1). Lineage (GTDB taxonomy): Bacteria > Verrucomicrobiota > Verrucomicrobiia > Palsa-1439 > Palsa-1439 > JBFZFE01. The sequence continues at coordinate 3,938 of JBFZFE010000096.1, forward strand.
CATCGCCGGCAAGGCGGTGACCGTCGAAGCGCCGTTGCACTGGACGTTGCGCGACGAATGGGAAGCCGAATTGCTTGCCGTTGCGATGCTCGAGGAAATCGGCATCGAACACATCCGCTTCCGCACGCACTGGGACGGCTACTTCGTCCATCATCGCACCGTCGAGGATGACAACGGTTGGGACCACGTCGGCTTCAGCCATCTCCAGCACTCCTGGACGCGCGACCTCGTTCACGAAAACGCCACCTCCGCGATCGGCCTCGCCGACTGCAAGAACTGCACGGTCATGGACGGCCGCATCCTCGGCAACCCCGGCCACAACGGCTTCTGCATCGGCCGCACCTGCACCGGCAACCTCCACCTCCGCCTCGCCTGCGGACGCCAGATGCACGCCTTCAACCTCGCCGGCACCATCTGCGGCAACGCCATCGTTGATTGCCAGATGGACGAACCGGCCGGCGTCGATTTCCACGGCGGCCTTGGCCTCGACAACCTCATCGACGCCCTCACCGGCGGCGTCAACGTCGGCGGCGGCTCCACCAACGCCGTCCCCCCGCGCCACGCCCACGGCCTGACGCTCTGGAACTGGTCAATGGGCCACTACGATCCCTATCTCCCCTGGCGGCGCCGCGAACGCCTCGCCACCTGGCAGGAACATCCCGGTTTCATCGCCATCGGCGTCCACGGCAACGACGGCCACCAAGTCCACTACGACAGCCCCACCGGTCCCGCCGTTGACGATGTCCAAACCCCCGCCTGCTGGGTCGAATCCAACAACCAAGCCGTCCACCCCCGCTCCCTCTACGAGTGGCAGCGCCAGATCAGTGAGCGCCCCTGATTTCGCCTGAGTGCGAGTACACGCGACCTGACGGGGGGTCCCAAAACCCTTTTGGGAGGCGTGACGGCGAGCCGCCGCCTCCCACACTCTGTGGCTCTGTGGGCTCTGTGAGAGACTTCTGAGACTCCGGAGTCCTGAGTCGAAATTCGCTTTCGTGTGTTCTGTGTGTTGCCGAGAACGGCGTCTCGTCCAACTCGGCTTCGTGGTTCCAACTTTCCTTGGTGCCTTGGCCTTGATGATCGGGGGTCTGGATTAGCGGGTTGCCGGGTGCTAAGGTTTGGCGGCAATGAAAGCGGAGCCGACAAGTTTGGGATCGATGCTGGCGGCAATGACGCGGGAAGGGGAGTTGTATGAGAAGCTGCCGGACGGGAAGGTGAGTTGTTATGCTTGCGGGCATCGCTGTTTGATTTTGGACGGGCATGACGGGATTTGCCGGGTGCGGTTCAATCGGGGCGGGACGTTGCTGGTGCCGTGGGGTTATTTTGCGGCGTTGCAGTGCGATCCGATTGAGAAGAAGCCGTTTTTCCATGCGTTGCCGGGGACATTGGCGATGAGCTTCGGGATGCTCGGGTGCGACCTGCATTGCGGGTATTGCCAGAACTGGCTGACCTCGCAGGCGCTGCGGGACCCGGCAAGCGGGGCGGCGACGGTGTCGATGGGGGGGGCGGAGTTCTGCGACTTGGCGGTGGCGCAGGGGGCGGCGACGGTGACGAGCACCTACAACGAGCCGTTGATCACGAGTGAGTGGGGCGTGGAAGTTTTCCGCGAGGCGCGGG
>JBFZFE010000097.1:0-5444 GCA_041306525.1 Verrucomicrobiota bacterium
GGTGGACGTCGTGGCGCACCGGGACTTCGTGCTCGACCGCGTGCTGGAGTATGGCGGAATCGAAGCTGTCCGGTGGGCGGAAAAGCACTACAGCCAGGATGGCTTACGCGATTATTTCCAAGCGCGAGGCGAACGGCGGCTGTCCGCCAAGACGCGCGCGTTCTGGCGAATCCGGCTCGGTTTGGAAGACGACCCATGCACCCCGAAATCCTCAACGCCGACCAGCAATCCGCTCTGGCCATACTGAGCCAAGTCGCCGCCGTGCGGTCATTCTACCTTGCCGGCGGCACGGCGTTGGCCTTGCACTTGGGCCATCGCGATTCCGTGGACTTTGATTTCTTTCGTTCCACGGGTTTTGCACCGCAAGAATTGGTCGAGCATCTCCCGCCTTCGCCCCCGGTCCAAATGTTGCAGGCCGAGCGCGATACGCTCACCGTCCTGTTTCGCGGGGTCAAGACCAGCTTCTTTGGCTATCCGCACGATTTGATTCGTCCGACCATCCCCGGTCCGTGCGACATTGCCGTCGCGAGTGTAGCCGACATTGCGCCGATGAAACTGGCGGCGATTGCCGGCCGCGGGTCGCGCAAGGATTTCGTGGATCTCTACTGCATCTGCCGGCAGTGTTTCCCATTGCGAGAAGCCATCACGCTGATGGCGGCCAAATTTGCCTCCCCACAATACGACCTCTATCACTTGTCGCGAAGTTTGGTCTATTTCGCGGATGCCGAGAACGAACCGATGCCTCGTCTGCGACAGCCGCTGACTTGGGAAGAGGTCAAGCGCTTCTTCCTCGCCGAGGCGGCGCGACTGTGGTGAGCGGCGCGTAACCAGCACTGGCTCATGATCCCTCCATCTCCCCAGCCAAAGGCCCTTCTCCGCGCCTTGGCGGCTTGGCGGGACAAACTTCCCGCCCGGCTGCTCGTCGGCGTTTCCGGCGGAGCCGATTCCGTGGCGTTGCTTCACTTGCTTGTCGAGAAAGGTTGCCGGCCGCATGTTTGCCACCTAAACCATCGCTGGCGTGGTGCGGAGGCGGATGCGGATGCGGAGTTCGTTCGGGCATTGGCCGGTAAGCTGAAGTTACCGGTGACGATCAAGGCGCGGAAGGTCGGGCCGACGGAGGATGCGGCTCGAAAGGCGCGTCATGAGTTTTTCCACGAATGCGCGAAGGCGACCGGTATTCACACGTTGGCGCTGGCGCACACGGCCGATGATCAGGCTGAAACAATCCTGTTGCGACTGATTCGCGGGGCCGGGCCCACCGGGTTGGCCGGTATGGCAGCGGAACGGGAGTTCGGGAAACTGCATGTGGTGCGGCCGTTGCTGAACATCAGCCGGTCAGAGATCGTGGAGTACCTGCAAGCGCGCGGATTGGCTTGGCGGGAGGATGCCAGCAATCGCGATGTGCGCTTCCTGCGCAACCGGGTTCGTCATGTCTTGTTGCCCTTGCTGGAACGCGAGTTCAATCCCGGTATTCGCCGGGTGCTGTTGCGAACCGCCGAGGTGCTGCGGGCTGAGGCAGCAGCAGATGAACCGACGTCCGCCCAACGCCGGGAGATCAGGCGACGGCTCGGTCCGTTGGGTTTCAAACAAGTCGAGGAAGTGCGGAAACGGATTGGTGGCGAGTGGGAGGTCAAGCTGACCGGCAGGACGGTGGTGGAGGAACTTGGGTTGGTTTTGGAGTGCGCCGACTCGTCGGCGCTTTTTCGGAAACGGCAAAGCGCCAGCAAGCTGGCGCACTCCAAAGAAGAATGTTTCGATGCGGACGCTCTGGGCAGGTCGTTGACCATCCGCACGTGGCGGGCAGGGGACCGGTTCCAGCCGCTCGGGATGCAGAAGCACAAGAAACTGCAGGATTTCTTTGTGGATGAAAAGGTGCCCCGCAACGAACGCGCCTCGGTGCCGCTGTTGTGCGCCGCCGATGGAAGGATCGCCTGGGTGGTGGGTTACCGGATTGCCGAGTCATTCAAGGTGACACCCGAAACTAGGCACGTGGTGCGGCTGAGTTGTGTTCGGCTAGCGAAAGGAAGAACAAAATGAGTGCAACAACCAAGGAACCGGCAGCATTGGGCGGGATGGTGAAGGTTCTGTTGTCCCTGGCCTGTTTCATCATCATCGTGGCCGGATTGCGGGCGGCGAGTTCGCTGATTGTGCCGTTTCTGCTGGCCGTGTTCATCGCCATCATCTGCGCGCCGCCGCTGTTCTGGATGCAGAAGAAAGGCGTGCCAAAGTGGCTGGCGTTGGTGCAGATGTTGGGTGCAGTGATCGGGGCATCAGTCCTGTTCGGCTTGATTGCCGGGCGCTCCGTGGCGCAGTTCACGACGAATATGCCGGCTTACCAGCAACAGTTGCGGGAACAGGTGGTGCCCGTGATGAACTGGTTGGCCGCGAAGGGCGTGACGGTGCCCGAGGAGTACTTCCAGCTCGGCACGGCCATGCAGTTTGCCGGGACGTTTCTCAGCGGGGTGACGTCGATGCTGGCCAACGCCTTCCTGATTCTGTTGACGGTCGTGTTCATTTTGCTGGAAGCCGCGAACTTGCCGGCCAAGTTGCGCTCCGCATTGCCGGGCCGCGGTGATCCGCTGGCGCCATTCAACGGTTTCATGGCGGGCGTGAACCGGTATCTGGTCATCAAGACCGCTGTCAGCGCAGGCACCGGGGTGGCGGCGTTCCTGCTCTGCTTGGTGATGCGGGTGGAGTACGCATTGTTGTGGGGTGTGCTCGCGTTCCTGCTGAACTTCGTCCCGAACATCGGTTCGGTGATCGCCGCCGTGCCGCCGGTCCTGCTGGCGCTTGTCTCACTCGGGCTGTGGCCCGCTGCGATTGTATCAATCGGGTATGTCGTCATCAACGTGGCGCTCGGCACGATCCTGGAGCCGCGCCTGCTGGGCAAAGGCGTCGGGATGTCGGCCTTGGTGGTGTTTCTGTCCCTGGTGTTCTGGGGATGGGTGCTCGGACCGGTCGGCATGGTGCTTTCGGTGCCGTTGACCATGGTCACCAAAATCGCGTTGGCCAACAGCCCCGAGACCCGTTGGATCGCGGTGTTGCTGGGGCCAAGTGAAGACTGAGTGCTTTGGCCTCAGGATTGACTTAAGCCGCGCCGGGCGGTATTTGCAGACGCATGACTTTCTCCGAAATGAGCCGCGTCCGGGTATCTTTGGGCGAGCGGAGCTATGAAATTGTCATTGGCAAAGGCCTCCTGACGCAGGCGGGTGAGTTGATGGAGACGCTGGCGCTCGGGAAACGCGGTGTCATACTGACCGACGGCAACGTCGGGCCGTTGTATGCCGGCAAGCTGCGCGATTCCTTGGCGCGGGCCGGCAAGGAAGTGACCGAATTGACAATACCGGCTGGTGAATCGTCGAAGTCGTTGCGGCAGGTGGTCCGGTTGTTGGAGAAGATGCCGGGTCTTGGGCTCGACCGGCATTCGTTCATCATCGCACTGGGCGGTGGCGTGGTGGGCGACCTTGCCGGGTTCGTGGCCGCGACCTATCTGCGCGGCATAGCGTTTGTGCAGGTGCCGACCTCGTTGCTGGCGATGGTGGACAGCTCCGTCGGCGGCAAGACCGGCGTCAATTTGCCACAAGGCAAAAATCTGGTCGGTGCCTTTTACCAGCCGCGGCTCGTTATCGCGGATATTGGCTTGCTGAAGACCTTGCCGGCGCGGGAACTGCGCTCGGGGTTTGCCGAGGTCATCAAGACCGCGGCGATTCGCGACGCGAAATTCTTCAGCTGGCTGGAGAAGAATCACCGACGCGTGTTGGCGCTGGAGCCTGCTGCGGTGGCGCGCGCGGTGCGGCATTGCTGCGAGATCAAGGCCGAGGTGGTCGGCGCCGACGAACGCGAGTCAGGGCTGCGTGCGATCTTGAATTTTGGTCACACCATCGGGCACGCCATGGAGGCGTTGCGCGATTACCAAGGCTTGCTGCATGGCGAGGCGGTTGCGACCGGGATGGTTTGCGCCGCGGAGTTGTCGGTGAAACATGCCGGGCTGAAGCGCGCCGAAGCGGACCGGTTGCGGGCGTTGGTGGCGGCGAGCCGCCTGCCGGTCAGAGTGGGCAAACAATATGCCGTCCAGGATCTGCTGAAAGCCACGCGCCTCGACAAGAAAGCCAAGGCCGGCAAGGTGAAGTTTGTGCTCTTGCCGCGCTTGGGCGCCGCGGTCTCGAGCGAGGCGGTGACAGATGCCGACATCGAGGAGGTCGTGCATGTCTGCCGTTGATGAGAGCATTGTCCGTGAATACTTCGAGGCGCACGGTTTCTTGGTGTGCCAACGCCGCAAATACGTGGCACAAGCCCGCCAGAAAACTGCCGATGAACAGATCAGTCTGATCGTCTTGAATCCCATCGCGGAACATGGCGTGCCAGCCGACTTCGAGCTGACCGGCGACACCCTCAAGCAAGTGTCGCGCGCCGTCGTCGCCGTGAAGGGTTGGCACACGGAGGTATTCTCGCCCGGGGTTCTGGCGCATCAACCGAAGATTTTCCGCTTCGTCGAACCGCGCATCGTCGAGGAGGCGCAGCGGCTTGTCGGCGGCGACGGTTTGCGCAAGCTCCTGGTCATCCCTGGTCTGCCGCGCGATGAGAAGCTCCGCGAACGCAGCATCGAACTGCTCCGCGCCAAGGGCGTGGATGGCGTCATCTCCTTCACCGAGATTCTCAGCGACCTGATCGGCCGCGTGCAGACCAATCGCAATTACCACAAATCCGAACTGCTCCAGACGTTGCGCCTGCTGAAGAACTACGATCTGCTGCGCGAGCCACAGCTGGAGTTAAAACTTCGCCCGAAACGTCGCTGATGACCTCCCAAGAAGCTTATATCGTCCTCAACATGCTCGACGAGGTCGGCCCGGTGCGGGTGCGGCGGTTGCTGGACGCTTTCGGTGCACCTGAGGCGATTCTGTCGGCCGGTAAACAGGAGTTGATGGGCGTCGAGGGCATCGGCGAGGAAGTCTCGCGCTCGATCACGAGTTGGCGGCAGCAAGTGGACTTGGCGGCCGAGTTGCAGCGGATCGCGGCGGCCGGGGTGCGGGTGGTGACGCGCGAAGATGCGGATTACCCGAAGAACCTGCGTGAGATCTACGATCCGCCGCTGGTGCTTTACGTCAAAGGCACACTCGTGGAGCGCGACGCGCTTTCCATTGCGATTGTTGGTTCGCGTCGCACGACGCTCTACGGGCAGGAGATGGCGCGCAAGCTCGCCTACCAGCTCAGTCGCGTCGGGGTGACGGTGGTCAGCGGGTTGGCGCGGGGCATCGACACGCAAGCGCACAAAGGCGCGTTGCAGGCCAAAGGGCGGACGGTCGCTGTGATTGGGTGTGGCATCGACGTGATGTACCCGGCGGAGAACAAGGATCTGGCCGAGGAGATTGCGGCGAACGGCGGGGCAATCATCTCGGAGTTCCCGTTCGGCGTGCAACCCGACCGGCAGACATTCCCGATGCGCA